>DATMVI010000163.1:0-9617 GCA_035563275.1 Pyrinomonadaceae bacterium | reverse complement strand
CGCCTGCGTGAGCGCCGGCGGCCGGCGCGTCGGGTGCGGCGAGGAAGTCGTCGGCCGCGTGCGGCGGCGGTTCGTCTGTCGCGTCCCCGGCCGCCGGTTCCCGTCCGGTCTCCCGCCCGTCGTCGGCCCGCGCCGCGCCGGGGGGCTTGAGCGCGGCCCGCCGCCTTTCGTCCTCCAGCCGCCCGCGCAGCGCCGACAACTCGCGCTCGGCCTGCTCGCGCCTCCCCTCCGAGGCGCGCAGGCGCGACAGCGCGAACCACACCGCGCCGACGCTCAGCATGCTCAGGATCAGGAGTCCGAAGGTCAGCATCAACTTTGACGAAAGTCGCGCGCGCGGGCGACGCGCCGGGAGACGACGAAGGAGGGGGATGGTAGCAAAGAAGGGGGCCGGGTGTCAGGCGCCGGGCGGCGGGGAAAAGCGACTCGTCTTTCACCCGCCACCGGCGCCCGACACCCGGCCCCAAAAAGAGATTGCGCTGCCGGCTCCCGAAAGAGCGGCAGCGCAATCTTGGCTCCCTTTGAAGCGCCGAAGCGTTTCAGGGGAGTGGAGGCGGCGCATGTACACGCGGCCGCCGCCGATTTATATCCCGGAGCGCGCGCTAGCGGTTAGCGCCCCCCGGTCGGCCCGGACTCGCTTTCGCGAATCCCCCGGTCACTTGAACCCGAACCCGCTTGCGCGAGCCCGTTGATACTTGAACCGGGTGCCGTTTGGTTTTTGTTGTGGTGGCTGTCCTCCACCGCCGGTCTACGTTCCGGCGAAACGAGGCCCGACCGAAGTCGGACGACATCGCCACCCCGAAGTTAATTACTCCTCGGAGCGCCGCAGCGTTTTTATCCGCGCGGCTTAGGAAAGTCCGCCGACCTTCCTTCGGCAAGCCTTTCGGCTTCAGCACAGGCGTCAATGGCAACCGACAGAACCGCTCGTCGTTGTCCTCGGATCGAAGCGTTGCCGCCCCGAATCCGCCGATCCCGTGCTGGTCGCGACCCCCTTGAGAACCGCGACGGGAGGCGAACTATACGCACGCCCCCGCGGGCTGTCAAGACCTTTTTGATAAAAACCGAGTGGTATCTGAAATCATCATCAACAGCCGATTTCCACAGGTGGAAAACTCATCTCCGCGCTGTGGAAAACTCACGCGCGGCCGCCGCGCCGGCCGTCTCGCGGAGGCGGCTCCGGCCCCTGCGGCAGCTTCTCGACGACGTGGTCGAACGTCAGCCACGCGCTCCAACTGTGGTGGTAGAAGGCGACGGGGAAGAGGGCCGCCGCGGCGAGCAGCGCCACGAGCATCGACTGAAATTCGAAGCCGGCGACGAGGACGCCCGAGACGTAGAGCAGGAGGATGAGGGCCTCGGTCGTGACCACGTTAATCGCAATCGCCCCGACGAAGAAACCCTCCTCGCGCTTGAAGAGCACGCCGCACGCGGGGCAGCGGTCTTTGATCTGGAAGGGGCGCAGCACGATGGAGGCCAGCCCGCAGGCGGGGCAGCGCAGCAGCAGGCAGCGGAGCAGAGCGGCGACCATCCGGACTCCTCGAAAGCTTTCCGGTCGGGACGAAGGCAGTCTACAACCCTCACCGCCGATCCGTCACCGCCGGAGCCCCGCGTGCCCCGGCCGGCGTTTGTTTCAACGCGCGGCCGGCGGCCCGCCGCCGCCCGCCCTGCGCTCGTAGATGACGTAGCCGTTGCCCTCGACGGCCACGGCGTACTCGGCCTCGACGTGCCGGCGCAGCTCCGGAAAACTCCCCGGCCCGCCGGGCGCCGGCATCCACGGCTTGTCCGCCTTCACCTCAACGATGAAGCGCGGGGCCGCCTGCCGCAACTGCGAGAGGAACTCGCGGCGCAGGCCCTCGACGACGGGCGAAGAGGCGTGGTGGTAGAAGTGGTAGTCGTACATGAACTCGGTGGCCAGCCTCGCGCGCGCGAGCAGCATGGCGTGGATCGCGCCGTTCGCCCAGTCGAGAGGCTGCACGGCGTCGGCCGGGCCGACCCGCTCCTTCAGCGCGGCCGCGATCTCGTCCACGCGCCCGCCCTTCGGCGGGACGACGCGGTGCGCGGGGCCGAGCGCCCTCAAAGTCGCGGCCGCGTACTTCGGCAGATTCAGTTGCAGGCAGACGGCCGCGGCGAAGACGACGGCGGGGAGCAGGGCCCGCAGCGCGGCGGCGAAGCTGTCGCGGCGCCCGCTTCCCGGCGCGTAGAAGCACAGGGCGGCCGCGAGCGAGAGGAAGTAGGCCGTCGGCATGAAGTGGTAGTCCCAGAACTTGCCGCCGAGCGCCGGGTAGAGGAGGTAGGCGAGCGCGCAGAGGGCGAGGGCCGCGTAAGACAGAGTCGCCTCGCGCGGCCGCCCGGGCTGCGCGGCGAAGTGGTAGCCGGCGAAGAGCGCGCACAAAAGCAGCGGCCCGTAGCCGCCGAACTGGAGCGTCTGCTCGAAGAGGTAGAAGGCGCGGTCGAGGCCGGTCAGGTGTTCCTGCGCGCCCGTCAGCGCGAGGTGCAGCGGGAGGTAGTTGAAGAAAATCCAAACGAAGTCGCCGAGCGCCGAGTTCGCGTAGAGCCACGCGGCGGCGAGCAGCGGCGGGGCGAGCAGGGGCAGGCCGCACGCGGCCGCGCACCTGAGAAAATCTCGCCGGCTTCCTCCGCGCCCCTCCCGCCGGAAGGCGACGAGCGCGCCGAAGACGACGGGCAGGCCGAGGGCGAGGTGCGGCTTCACAAGCACCGACAGGCCGAAGAGCGCGCCCGCGGCCGCGAAGCGCCGGAGGCCCGCGCCCCCCGCCGCGTCGCGCGGCAGGCACGCGAGCGCGCACGCGAGGGGGACGACGCCGAGGTAGTCCCTCTGCAAAGTCATCGTCTGCCCCTTCGAGAGGTAGACGAGGCCGAACGTGACGACCGCGGCCGCGGCCGGCGCGCGCCCGAAGCGGCGCATGAAAAAGTAGGTGGCCCCGAGCAGGGCAGAGAGCAGCGCGAAGTCGACGAGACGGTAGGCCGCGTCGCCGTAGCCGAAGAGCTTGACGACCGCGTAGTGGAAGGCGAACGCGCCCGGCATGCTCGTCTCGAAGATGTCTCGGTAGGGGAAGCGGCCGTGCTCGTCCATGAGGAAGGCCGCGTAATGAAGCATCGGCCCGTCGTGCTCCATCCGCCACCACGACGAGAGGCCCGCCTGCGCGCACAGCAGCGCCGCGAGCGGGCCGAGGACGAGGTACGGCAGGGCCGGCGTGAATCTTCCGATGAAGTCGGGGGGGAGCCGTCTCATGGGCCTGAAGGCGCGCGAGGCCGGCCGTCGATCTTCCGGTTCGCCCGGGCCGGCGGGGCCGCCGTCACCTAAAGCTCCTTCCGCATCGGCACGAACTCGATGCTGACGCCGTCGCCGATCTCGTAGGCGACGCGCTCCGTGCCCGCGTAGCCGCAGGCGCGGTAGAGTTTCAAACCCGGCAGCGTCGCCATCAGCTCAAGCCGGCGGAAGCCGTGAGCCTTCGCCGCGCCCTCGCAGGCCGCGAGGACGGCCCGCCCGACGCCCTTGCGCGCGTGCGCGGGGTGGACGAAGAAGGCGCGGATGCGCGCCGGCTCGGTCGCCGGGTCGAGCTCGGCGGAGTCCCTTTCGGCGTACTGGTCGCCGCCGAAGAGCGTCCGCCGCCGGCTCCACCCGCCGCACCCGATGAGGGCCCCGCCGGCCTCGGCGACGAAGTACGTGCCGTCGAGAATCAGGCTCGTGTCCACGCCGAAGACCGTCCGGAGCGCCGCCTCGATCTGCGGCCCCGTGTAGTCCTCCCGGCTCAGGCCGCGCGCCGACTCCGCGATCAACTCCTGAATCGCCGGCCGGTCGTCGAGCGTCGCTTTCCTGATGACGTAATCCATGCCGCCCGCGAAAGATGCCGAACCCCCGCCCCGAACGGCCGCGCCGCTTCGGTCTTTCCGCCGCACAGTTTATAATTTCCTTTCCCATACTGCTATCGAACGTAACCGTTAAGGAGTGAAGATGACGGCTGAGGAGAAGACGACGAAGCGCCCGGCGCGCGTCAGGTTCGGCGGGCGGGTGCTCTTTCTGACCGAGGACGTGTCGCTGGTCAGGCGGCAGCTCGAAGCGGGCGAGGACTTGGAGTTCGACCCCGCGCGGCCGCTGATGAACAACATCTCGACCGACGAGATCACGCCCGGCTGGGTCTGCTTCTACTACGACGAGACGCTCGGGCGTTACGTCTACGTCGGGATGCGCGAGGGCGCGGTCAAGCAGGACGAAGTTAAAAACGGCGGCTTCTCGGTCGTCGTCTCGGGGCTGTCGAAGGGCTGCGGCTCGTCGCGCGAGACGGCGCCGTTCGCCGAGAAGGCGGCCGGCGTCGAGCTGGTCATCGCCCGAACCATCGAGAAGATTTACGGCCAGAACTGCCAGAACATCGGGCTGCTGACCTCGACCGACTTCCAGCTCGTCGAGCGCATCCGGCGCGGCGAGGAGATTCCGCTCGAAGAGTTCACGCGCGGCCTCGACCCCATCTCGAAGTCGATCGTCGAGCACGGCGGCCTCTTCAACTACAACAAGGCGCGTCTCGCGGGGCGCGTCGCGCCGCCCGCGCTCGAAGCCGCGCGGCGCCCGATGAACATCGTCGAGAAGATCATCGCGCGCCACGCCTTCGTCCGCGCGGGCGAGGTCGGCGTCGAGTCCGTCAGGCCGGGCGACGCGCTCTTCGCCCTGACGGACGTGCGCTTCTCGCACGAGTACGTCACGCCGATGGCCGAGAGTTTGTTCAAGCAGGCTTTGGGCACGGACGCGCGCGTGACCGAGCCGGAGTCCGTCTACGCCTTCCGCGACCACCTCACCTTCCTCGGCCGCGTGATGTCGGACGACAAGAAGAAGATGGGGCTGCTGGAGCGCGCCGACGGCCTCGCCGTCACGCAGGGCCGCTTCACGCAGGAGCAGGGCATCAGGCTTTACGGCGGCACGGAGGAGCGCGGCAGCGAGGCCATCTGCCACAACGCCGTGGTCGAAGACATCGCGCTGCCGGGCCAGCTCGTCATCGGCACGGACTCGCACACCTGCATGGCGGGCGTGCTCGGCTGCTTCGCCTTCGGCGTCGGCTCGACCGACATGGCCAACGCTTGGTACACCAAAGACATCCGCGTCAAAGTCCCCGAGACCGTCCGGTTCGTGTTGAGCGGGCGGAAGCGCGACGACGTGTCGGCCAAAGACGTGATGCTCGTCATCCTCGCCACCGACTACATGAAGGAGGGCCGCGGGATAGGGCAGGTCTTGGAGTTCGCAGGCGAGGGCCTGAAGGATTGGCCGATTGACGAGCGCGCGACGCTGACGAACATGGCGGTCGAGGCCGGCGGCTTCACCGGCATCATCGAGCCGGACGAGGTCGTCGTCGAATACCTCACGCGCGCGCGCGGCCTCGACGCCGACGAAGTCCGCCGGGGCTTCCTCCGCAGCGACCCCGACGCCGAGTACGCCGCCAGCTTCGAGATCGACCTCTCCGGGATCACCCCGATGGTCGCCACGCCGGGCGACCCGCGCAACGGCGTGCGCGTCTCGGAGCTGGGCGAGCCCGTCCGCATCGACACGGCCTACGGCGGCTCCTGCACGGGCGGCAAGATGGCCGACATGGACATGTACGCCGCGGTGCTGAAGCGCGCCGTCGAGCAGGGGCGCCGCGTCGCGCCCGGCGTGCAGCTTTACCTCCAGTTCGGCTCGCAGAAGATTAAGGAGTACGCGCGCCGTCGCGGCTACATCGAAATCTTCGAGCGCGCCGGGGCCGAGTTGATCGACCCCAGTTGCGGCGCGTGCATCAACGCGGGGCCGGGGGCTTCGCGCTCGCCCGAGCAGGTCACGGTCAGCGCGCAGAACCGCAACTTCCCCGGCCGCAGCGGCCCCGGCAAGGTCTACCTCGCCAGCCCTTACGTCGTCGCGGCCTCGGCCATCGCCGGCCACATCGTCGAGCCGGCCGAGTTCTTGCGCGAGCCCGAAGCGGAGCCGGTCGGCGCATGAAGGGCGTCGGGCCGGGCCGCGTCCGCGACATCCTCGACCACGAGCCGAAGTACGTGCGCGTGGAGCGGGAGCGCCGCTACCTTTTGCGCGAGCTGCCCGAAGGCGTCTCGCTGCGCGACGAGCACGCGCAGATTACGGACAACTACATCACGAACACGCGGCTGCGCCTGCGCAAGTCGCGCTGGGTGCCGACGGGCGAGTGGAGCCTCAAGCTCACGCAGAAGCACGCGCCCGCCCCGCCCGACTTCGCCCGCGCGCTCATCACGACGCTCTACCTCGACCGGGCCGAGTACGACACGCTCTCGGTCTTCGAGGCCAACGAGCTGCGCAAGAACCGCTACTACCTCCGGCGCGAGGGGCGGCTCTACTCCGTGGACGTTTTCCTCGGCGACCTGCGCGGCCTCATCCTCGCCGAGACGGATTTCGAGACGGACGCCGCGCTCGACGCCTTCACCCCGCCGCCCTTCGCCGTCGCCGACGTGACCCGCGAAGAGCTGTTCACCGGCGGCCGACTCGCCTACCTGACGGCCGAGGAGCTGCGGGAGGGAATTGAAGAAGTAGTCAGTAGACGGTAGGCTCCGCACTACGGCCGCTGACGCCGACACTCTGACGATACGCCGCCGAAGGTCTTCCTACTGTCTACCGACTACTGCCTACTGTCTACTCGCTCTTATGCTTCCCATTCACACCATCGGGCACGGGCGGCACGCGTTCGCGGACTTCGTCGCGCTGCTGCGGCAGTACGAGATCGAGGTGGTGTGCGACGTGCGGAGCGCGGCGCGTTCGCGGTGGCCGCAGTTCAACGGGCGCGTGCTGGCCGCGGCCTTGAAGGAGCACGGCATCGGCTACGAGTGGCTGCCCGAGTGCGGCGGCAAGGTGGTCGCGCCGCCCGAAGAGCTGGCGCGCGGCCTCGACCGCATCACGGAGCTGGCCTCGGACGCGCGCGTCGCGCTCATGTGCTCCGAGTCGCAGCCGCTCACCAGACACGCCGAGCCGCGCGCCAACTGCCACCGCGTCGGCCTGCTCGGCCCGCCCCTGCGCGCCCGCGGCGCGCGCCTCGTCCACATCCTCCCCGACGGCCGCGCCGTCGAACTCGACGAATCGCAAATCCCTTCGATCTGGTGACAGAAGTCGGAAGCGGTTTGGATTTTCGAGTCGCGACCGACGGGCGCGGCGGCGCCTTCAGTCGCGGCTCGAAAATCAAAAATCACCTTAACTCGGAGCCCGAAACTTTTTTCAGGTAGAGGGCGAGGGCGAGGGCGGCGAACATGATGCCGGCGGCGGCGTAGAAGGTGAGGCGCACTGAGGCGTCGTCGATGTGTCGCGGCGCGGCGGCGCTGTAGATGAGCCAGCCGCCGACGGCCGGCCCGACCGCGCGCGCCAGAGAAGCGGCCGACTGCGACGCGCCGAGGACGCCGCCCTGCTCGGCCGCGCCGGCGCTGCGCGACGCGAGGCTCGTCAGAGACGGCGTCGCGAACGAGTTGCCGAACGAGAAGCAGGTCATCACCGCGAGCAGCCCCGCCAGCCCCCCCGACGCCGGGCCGACGGCCGGCAGGATCAGGAGGTTGACCGCCAGCAGCAGCGCCCCCGCGATGACCAGCGCCAGCTCGCCGAAGCGCTTCACCAGCCGCCCGATCAGGCCCCCCTGCACGACGACGGCCAGCAGCCCGATGTAGGCGAAGAGGTAGGCGTTGTCGGTCGGCCCGTAGCCGAAGCGGTACATGGTGAAGAGCGCGAAGACCGTCGTCATGATCGAGAAGGAGACGACGAACAGGAAGTAGATCGAGAGCACGAGGGCGAGGTCGGGCTGGCGCAGGCCGCGGAAGAAGTCGCCCCAGCCGCGCCGCGCGTGGCGCGCCGGGTGGCCGGGCGTCACCGTCTCGGGCAGCGTGAAGTAGAGCAGCGCGGCGTTGGCGAACGAGAGCGCGCCGGCGAAGTAGAAGGGCAGGCTGATGTCCCACTGGCTCAACACCCCGGCGATGGCCGGGCCGAAGATGAAGCCGAGGCCGAAGGCCGCGCCGAACATGCCCATCCCCTGCGCGCGGTTCTCCGGCGTCGTCACGTCGGCGATGTAAGCCTGCGCGGTCGAGATGTTGCCGCCCGTCACGCCCGCGATGATGCGCCCGACGAAGAGCGTCAGGAGCGAGCCGGCCGCGCCGAGGATGAGGAAGCCGACGCCCGTCCCGAGCAGACTTAGCAGCAGCACGGGCCGCCGGCCGTGCCGGTCAGACCAGCGGCCGAGGATGGGCGAGAAGATGAGCTGCATCACCGAGTAGACCGAGAAGAGCAGCCCGAGCGCGACCGGCGAGGCGTCGAAGCGCTCCATGTAGTAAGGCAGGATCGGGATGACGATGCCGAAGCCGACGAGGTCGATGAAGACCGTCAGGAGGATGACCGCGAGCGGGGAGCGCTTCATACAGGAAGTTTCGAGTTACGGGCTACGCGTTACGAGTTACGGACAATATAACAGAACCGCGGGCGGTGGCGAGCGGGTGACGGTTCGCGTCGGAGTCTTCTCCGGCGTGGCCCTTACCGGTTCGTCACCGCCCGCGGTTCCGTTTGCCCGCGCAAACCGGGCTGCGCTACACTCGCCGCGTTCCTTCAACCCGAACATCCGCCGCCGCCGGGAAGTCCGTATGGGAGACAAGGGGACTCGCACGCTCGTCATCAAACGCGTCCACGCGGAGGCCCGCGACATCCGCGCCCTCGACGCGCTGCCGGAAGGCTCGGCCGCGGGGCACGGCCTCGACTTCCGCCCCGGTCAGGTGGCGCGGCTGCGCGTCGGCGAGGCCGGCGCGGCCTACTTCGCCATCGCCAGCGCGCCCGAGGACGACGAGCTGGAGTTCCTCGTCAAGCTCTCGAACGACCCCGCCGGACGCGCCCTCTACGAGACGGCCGAGGGCGGCCGCGTCGAGCTGGTCGAGCTGGCCGGCCACGGCTTCGCGCTCGAAGAGCAGGAGGGGCGCGACCTCGTCTTCGTGGCGATGGGCACGGGCGTCGCGCCGCTGCGCTCGGCCCTGCGCTCGGCCCTGCGTCGCGCCGAACGCTTCGGCCAGATCGTCGTCCTCTACGGCGCGCGCACGCCCGAAGACTTCTGCTATCAGGACGAGGTCGAATCGTGGAAGGCGGCCGGCGTCGAGCTGCGCCAAGTCGTCTCGCGGCCCGACGGCTACGAGTGGGCCGGCTCGACCGGCTACGTGCAGTCGCTCCTCGACAACGTGCTGCCCGGCCTCTCCGACCCCGTCGCGCTGGTCTGCGGCTCGCGCGAGATGATCGAACAGACCCGCGACCGCCTCGGCGAGATGGGCTTTGCGCCCGAAAGGATTCTGACCAACTACTAAGGCGGTCGGGTGCGGCGAGACGGTAGTCTCGCGCAGAGTTCAAGGGGCAAGGCGCGGGGGGCGCGGAGAAGAAGTTGATCTTCTCCGCGCCCCCCGCGCCCTGCCCCTTGAACCGTGTGTGAAGCCGAACTCGCCGGCGCGCTCGACGGCCGACCCGCCGCCGACGGTTAAGACCGGCCTTTACCCTTTCCCTTCCCCGGCTGGCCCTGCGCGCGGTTCGACTGCTTGGCGCCGCCGCGCGAGGGCGGCCCCGACTTGCGCGCGGCCTTCGGCTGGGCCTGCTGCTTCTGCGCCGCCTGCGGCCT
>DATMVI010000162.1:0-4069 GCA_035563275.1 Pyrinomonadaceae bacterium | reverse complement strand
AGCGTGGGGGCGAAGGACGCGCGCGGGGCGAGCGCCGAGAGCGAGGCCGAGAGCCGTCCGCGCAGGCGGGCGAGCGGGGACGCCGGCCGCGCGGCCTTCTCGTCCTCGTCGAGCCGCCCGACGCCGGCCCGCACCTGCTGCCAGAGCGCGGGCGTGACCTCCGCCTCGCGCTCGTAGCGCAGGTAGATGTCCTGCTCGAAGGAGAGCGCGTCGAGGGCCGCGGCGCAGTCGGCGCAGGCCGCCATGTGCGCGCTCACCCGTTCGGTCTGTTTCGTCTCCAGCTCGCCGTCGAAATACTCCTCGACGACCGAGAGGCAGTCTTCGCATCTCATCACTGCTCACCCCCGAGATAAGGGCCGATGCGGCGGCGCATCTCGGCGCGCGCCCGGTGCAAATCCGTTTTCAACTTGCCGACGGAGAAGCCCGTGATCTCCGCGATCTCCTCGTAGCTGCGCTGCTGGAAGACCTTCAGAGTGAAAACGAGCCGCTTGTCCTCGTCCAGCTTCGAGAGCGCCCGCCGGATGACCCCGCTCAACTCCTTGTCGAGCAGGTCGCCGGCCGGCGACGGCCGCTCGTCGTGCAGCTCGAAGACCACCTCGTCGTCGTCCAACTCGACGTGGCCGGCGTGGCGGCGGCGCGTGCGCAAAGACTCGCGGGCGACGTTCTTGGCGATGGAGAAGAGCCACGTCGAGAGCCGCGCCTCGTCGCGCAGCCCCGAGAGGCCCTTGTAGGCGCGGACGAAGGTCTCCTGCGTCAGGTCTTCGGCCAGCTCGCGCTCGCCGACCATGTCGTAGATGAAGCTGAGGAGCGGCCGCGCGTAGCGGTCGAAGATGAGGCGGAAAGCCTCCTCGTCGCCGCCCCGGACGCGCGCCACCAGTTCCTCGGTGCTGTTCATCAGGGCCCCAGTGTACGCGCCCGGCTGACCCGTCTCCACTTCCATCATGTCTATCGCCGGCAACTTCATCATCTGACACCGCCGTGTTAGTGGCGCGCCCCGGCCAAAGGTTTCAGAAAAAATCGGGCCGGGGCGGGCGCGGGCGGGCGGCCACAGGATACGCCGCGGCGGCCGGGCGCGTCACCCGCCGGGCGGAGACATTTTGGCGGCGAATGCGGGAGAATCGGCGGGTTCGTGAGGCCGCGCGGGGCGTCCGGGTGAGGGCCGCGGGCCGCGGGAGACGCCCTACTCGGCGGCCCTGCGGCCCCTGCCGCGCTCGACCAGCAGGTCGTACTTGAGCCGCAACTCGGCGAGGCGGCGGGCCAAACGCTCGCGCTCGGCCGCGTCGGCCGACGCCTCGAGGGCGCGCTTCAGCTCGTCGGCCTCCCTCAGCAGTTGCACCTCCTCGGGGGCGACGCCCGAGTTCTTGAGGACGGCGTAACCGGCGCGCAGCTCCGCGGGCGTCGCGAAGTATGCGTCGAGGTTGACGGGGCGGCCCGCGCCTTCGAGCCGGTCGAACTCGCCGGCCGCCTGCGCCTCCCTGATCTTCTGCTCCACCAGTTTGTCGAACATAAAACTCCTCGTGCCCTGAATCGCCGCCGGCGCGCGTCGGCCTCTCGGCCGAAGCCCGTCATCGCGCCCCGCCGAGCTTCGACAACGCCCGAAACGACCGGCCGGCGGCCGGCCTTTTCGGCTGGCGGCTCGCGGCTTTTAAACCGCCTTCGTCTTCCAGCGCCCGCGGCGGAAGACGACGGCGCTGACGACGGCGAGGATCGAGAACGAGACGGTGATGGCGAGGAAGACGCCGCGCGGGCCGAGGTCTAGCCCGTAGGCCAGCGCCGCCGCCAAAGGAATCTCCCACAGCCAGAAGACGCAGAGGTTGATGACGGTCGGCGTCCACGTGTCGCCCGCGCCGTTGAACGACTGCGTGATGACCATGCCGTAGGCGTAGAAGAGGAAGCCGCTGGCGACGATGCGCAGGCAGTCGACCCCGTAGCGGTGCGCCTCGGGCCCGGCCGCCGCGTGCGTAAACAGCCCCACGATCGGGTCGGCGAAGACGACGAAGCAGAGGCCCACGGCGCCGAGGAAGAGCATGTTGTAGAAGCCCGCGCGCCACACGGCGGCCTCGGCCCGCTCCGGCTTGCCCGCCCCGAGCGACTGCCCCACCAAAGTCGCCGCCGCGTTCGACATCCCCCACGACGGCAGCAGCGCGAAGAGGACGATGCGGATGCCGATGGTGTAGCCGGCCACGGCCTCGCTGCCGAAGCCCGAGAGGATGCGGAACAGCCCGACCCAGCTCGCCATCCCGACGAAGACCTGAAAGGTCGCCGACGACGACAGGCGCACGAGCCGCGCCATCACCGCCGGCTCCAGCCGCAGGTGGCGGCGCTCAAGCCGGATGCGCCCGCCGGGCCGGACGAGGCGCGAGAAGGCGTAGAGCGCGCCCGTGCCGCGCCCGATGGTGGTGGCGACGGCCGCGCCCGCCACGCCGAGTTCCGGGAACGGGCCGACGCCGAAGATGAGGCACGGGCCGAGCAGGATGTTGATGGCGTTCGCCAGCCACAGCACGCGCATGGCGATGGCCGCGTCGCCCGCCCCGCGGAAGACGGCGTTGAGCAGAAAGAGCATCACCACCGACATGTTGCCGCCGAGCATCACGCGCGTGAACCCGCCGCCGCGCTCGACGACCGCGTCCGAGGCGCCCATCACCTTGAGCAGTTGCGGCCCGAAGACGACGCCCAGCACGCCGAGCACGACCGAGACGATGACGCCGAGCGCGAGCGTCTGCCCGGCGGCGTGGGCCGCGCCCTCGGGGTCGCCCTCGCCGACGCGCCGCGCGACCATCGCCGTCGCGCCGATGCCGAGGCCGATGGCCAAAGTGTAGATGAGCGTCAGCATCGACTCGGTGATGCCGACGGCCGCGACCGCCTCGGGGCCGAGCCGCGCCACGAAGAAAACGTCCACGACGGCGAAGACGCTCTCCATGATCATCTCCAGAACCATCGGGACGGAGAGGAGCAGGATGGCGCGGCCGAGCGGGCCGGAGGTGTAGTCGTAGTGCGTGTGCGTGCCGCGCACGGACTGCCGCACGGCCGTCCACAGCCCCGGCTCCGGCGGCGGCGCGGCGGGCGCTCCGGAAGTGCTCAGGGTTTCGGTCGAATCTGACATCGTTTCTCTCCGCCGTCGGACGCGCGCGCGAGGCCAACCAAGCTTTACGACGGGATGTCATAGCACGTTCCATAGATGAAACAAAGCCGCGGGCCGTGAATCGCGGCCCGCGACTCGGAAAGACACGTCGAGCGCCGCCGCGGCCCGAGTGACTCGACCCGCGGCGGCGCTCAAGTTTTTTAACGGCTCACGATTTACGCTTCGCGACTCGCGGCCTTTGGCGATTCACGCCTTTAAGCGGCGGCCATCTTCGCGGGGCGGTCGGCGCGGTTGGCGACCTCGCGGGCGATGTTGAGAATCTGCGCGGCGTCGAAGGGCTTGGCGACCACCCAGTCCACCTGCGCGGCGTGCTGCTCGGCCGAGCCGACGGCCTCGCCCCAGCCGGTGATGACGGCGAGCGGGATTTCGGCGTCGCGCTCGCGCACGGCGTGCGCCAGCTCCCAGCCGCTCATGCCCGGCATCCCGAGGTCGGTGAAGACGGCGTCGAAGTTCGCGCGCGCGAGCAGGGCCACGGCCTCGTGGCCGCTGCCGGCCAGAGTCACCCGGTGGCCCTCGGTTTCGAGGATGTCGCGCAGCAGCTCGCGCACGCGCTCCTCGTCGTCGACGACGAGGAACTGCGTCCGGCTCGGCCCGGCGGGCGCGGGCGCGAGCGCCGGAACCTCGCCCGCCGGCTCGCTCCGCGCCGCGTCCTGCGCGGCCGGGAGCTTGATGCGGAAAGTGGTGCCGCGGCCGACCTCGGAGTGAACCTCGACGGTCGCCTCGTGGCGGCGGATGATGCCGTAGCTGACGGCGAGACCGAGGCCGAGGCCGGTCTTGCCCTTCGTGGTGAAGAACGGGTCGAAGACGCGCGAGCGCACCTCCTCGGTCATCCCGGTGCCGGTGTCGCTCACGCAGACCTCGACGCTGTCGCCCAGCTCGCGCGTCGAGAGCGTCAGCGTCCCGCCGCCGGGCATCGCGTCCACGGCG
>DATMVI010000161.1:0-4212 GCA_035563275.1 Pyrinomonadaceae bacterium | reverse complement strand
CTGCTCTTCGAGCGCCCGGTCAAGGTCGGCGACTTCATCACCGTCACCGGCCCCGACAGCAAGATCATCGACGGCAAGGTGATCTCCATCAACCTCCGCACCACGGTCGTCCAGAACAACGACAACGTCTCGGTCATCGTCCCCAACTCGAACCTCACCAACCAGAACCTCATCAACTGGTCGTACCGCGGCAAGCGCTCGCGCATCTCGATCCCCGTCGGCGTCTCCTACGACTCGGACGTGGAGTTGGTGACGCGGACGCTGCTGCGCGCGGCCGAGGGCGTCAAGTTCGTGCTCGACGAGCCGAAGCCGACCGTGCAGTTCACCGAGTTCGGCGACTCGTCCCTGAACTTTCGCCTGCTCGTCTGGACGGACAGGCCGCGCCGCCACCCTACCATCAAGAGCGCCGTCAACTACAACATCCGCCGCCTCTTCCTCGAAGAGAAGATCGAAATCCCCTTCCCGCAGCGCGACCTCAACCTGCGCGGCGGCGCGCTGCGCCTCGACGCGCGCGAACGAATGCTCCGGGCCGAAACCGACGGCGGCCCCGAAGAGCCGTCCGCGGCCGAGGAAGAACAGGCCCGGGCCCCGGCCTGAAGCCCCGACGCCAGCCGGCGCGGCCGGGCTTGCGTTTGACTCTCCTCCCCGGCGCGGTTTAGGCTAAGGGCGTCTTCCACTGACTGAACAGTCATTCAGCTTCGGGGCCGCCGGCCAACACGGAGACCGATCCCCCTGATGCGTTCCGCCCGCTCACTCTCAAGCGCGCGCCCGGCCGCGGGCGACAAGCGCGAGGCCATCCTCCGCGCCGCCACGCGCGTCTTCGCGCGCTCCGGCTACTTCGGCTCGAAGGTCGCCGACATCGCGCGCGAGGCCGGCGTCGCCGACGGCACCGTCTACCTCTACTTCAAGAGCAAGGAAGAGATCCTCCGCTCGATCTTCGAGCGCAACACCTCGGAGGCCATCGCCGAGGGGCGCGAGGAACTCTCGAAGATCGCCGACCCGCGCGACAAGCTGCGCCGCATCGCCCGCCACCACCTCGAACGCTTGGGCTCCGACCGCGACCTCGCCGTCGTCTTCCAAGTCGAGCTGCGCGGCACGACCAAGTTCATGGAGGAGTTCTCCGAGGCGGGCCTCGCCTCCTACCTCAACCTCATCCGCGAGGTCTTCGAGGAGGGGCAGGCCGCCGGCCTCTTCCGCCCGGAGCTGAACGCCAAGCTGGTCTCGAAAATCCTCTTCGGCGCCCTCGACGAGATGGCGACCAACTGGATTCTCTCGAAGCGCCGCTACAAGCTCGCGCCGATGGCCGACGAAGTCCTGAACATCTTCTTCGACGGGGTGAGCGCCAAATGATGAACACCACCGAGCAGACGAAAACCCATCAGCCCGCGCCGGCCGCCGGCCCCCGCCGCGTGCCGCTCCACGACGACGAGCCGCGCACGCTCGTCGAGGTCTTCGAGCGCGCGCTCAGGCGGCACGCGCGCCCCGACGCGCTCAACGCCAAGCGCGGCGGCGCGTGGCAGCCCATCTCTTCGGAAGAGTTCCTGCGGCGCGCGCGCCACATCGCGCTCGGGCTCCACGCCCTCGGCGTCCGCCGCGGCGACCGCGTCGCCATCCTCTCGGAGAGTTCGCCCGAGTGGGTTCTGACCGACGCCGGGTGCCTGTCGGCGGGCGTCATAGACGTGCCGCTCTACCCGACGCTCGCCCCGCCGCAGGCCTGCTACATCCTCAACGACTCCGGCTCGACCGTCCTCTTCATCCAGAACCCGGAAGCCTACGCGCGCGTCCGCGAAGGCGTCGGCGAGTGCGAGACGCTGCGCCGCGTCGTGCTGATGGCGGGCGAGGCCGAGGGCGCCGACGGGCGCGAGGTCTTGACGCTCGCGCAGCTCGAAGAGCGCGGCCGCGCCCTCGGCGAAGAGCAGCCCGGCCTCGCCGACGCGCTCGCGCGCGCCGTCACGCCCGAAGACCTCGCCACGATCATCTACACCTCGGGGACGACGGGCGAGCCGAAGGGCGTGATGCTCACGCACTCGAACGTCGTCTCGAACCTGATCGACACCTCCGACCGCCTCGCCTTCCGCCACGACGACGTGGTGCTCTCCGTGCTCCCGCTCTCGCACATCTTCGAGCGCGGCTCGATGTACATGTACCTGCACCACGGCGCGCGGGTCTTCTTCTCCGAGGCGATGGAGAAGATCGGCGACAACATGCGCGAGGTGCGCCCGACCGTGCTCATCGCCGTCCCGCGGCTCTTCGAAAAAATCTACGCGCGCATCAAGGAGAAGGCGGCCGAGGGCGGGCGGGCGAAGACGGCGCTGCTGATGTGGGCGGTCGGCGTCGGCCGCCGCTGGTCGCGCCTCACGACGGAGAAGAAGCGAGTCCCGGCCGCGCTCGCGCTGCAACACGGGCTCGCGTCGCGGCTCGTCTTCTCGAAGTGGCGCGAGGCGACGGGCGGCCGCGTCCGCATCTTCTGCTCGGGGGGCGCGGCGCTCCCCGAAGACCTCGGCCACGTCTTCAACGGCGCGGGCCTCCCCATCGTGCAGGGCTACGGGCTGACGGAGACCTCGCCCGTCATCTGCGTCAACGGCCCCGAGGACAACCGCATCGGCACGGTCGGCCGCCCCATCCGCAACGTCGAGGTGAGGATCGCCGAGGCCGACGGCGAGATCGAGACGCGCGGCCCCAACGTCATGCTCGGCTACTACAACAAGCCGGAGGCGACGCGCGAGGTCTTCACCGAGGACGGCTGGTTCCGCACCGGCGACATCGGCACGCTCGACGCCGCCGGGGCCCTGCGCATCACCGACCGCAAGAAGGAGCTGTTTAAGACCTCCGGCGGCAAGTACGTCGCCCCGCAGCCCATCGAGCAGCGCATCAAGCAGTCGCGCTTCGTCAATCAGGTGGTGCTCGTCGGCCACGGCCGCAAGTTCGCGGCGGCCCTCATCGTCCCCGAATGGGAGGCGCTGCGCTCCTACGCCCAGCACAAGGGGCTCGACCTCAAGACCCCTTCGGAGTTCTGCCGCCACCCGCGCATCCTCGACCTCTTCCAGCGGCAGGTGGACTCGCTCACCGAAGACCTCTCCCGCTTCGAGCGCGTCAAGCGCGTCGCCCTCATCGAGCAGGAGATGACCGTCGCCGGCGGCGAACTCACCCCGACCCTCAAGGTCAAACGCCGCGTCATCGACGAAAAATACAAAGACGTGATCGACCGCCTCTACGAAGAGGCGTAAGCGGCACGCTGAACGGAGGCCGGGGCGGCAGTCGGCCGGCGGTTACGTCAGAGGGGTCTTTGACGTAACCGCCGACCGCCGCCGCCCCGGCCTCCGTTAACCGCCTTCGGGCTTCCGTTAACTGCCTTCGGCCAACATCTCGGCCGCCCACGCGGCGACGACGCGGCGGAGGTCTTCGAGCTGGTCGTCGAAGAAGTGGCCGGCGCCGGGGATGACCTCGACGCGGGCGCGGGCTTCGGGCGGGAGGCGGGCGGCGAGGGCGCGCAGCACGCCCACGTCGCCGAACTCGTCGCGCTCGCCGTGGACGAGGAGGAGCGGCTTGCGGCACTCCGAAAGGAAGGAGAAGTCGTAGTCGCGCTCGGCCATGCTGACCGGCGTGCCGACGCCGACGAGGAACCGGACGCGCCCGTCCCGCGTGCCGACTTCGAGGCCGACGCGCGCGCCGAAGGAGAAGCCGGCGAGGAAGACGGGCAGGCCCGGGTACTGCCCGACCAAGTAGTCGAGCGCGAGGCGCGCGTCCTCCTGCTCGCCGCCGCGGGCGTGGTCGTGCGCGCCGGTCGAGTGGCCGACGCCGCGGAAGTTGATGCGCAGGGTGACGAGCCCCGCGTCGCCGAGGCCGCGGGCCGTGCGGAAGACCACCTTGTTGTGCATCGTCCCGCCGTGCAGGGGGTGCGGGTGGAGCACGAGCGCGACGCCGCGCGCGGCCGAGCCGTGCGGCTCCTTGAGGATGGCCTCGATGCGCCCGTGCGGCGCGGGGATGTGAAGGTTGCCGGCTGGGTACATGGCGCGGCCTTTCGGACTCCGTGCTGCCTTTAAGAGTTCAGGTCTTCGGGTTCGGGCCGGGGCGGTGTCGGCCCGGCCGCCGCGCCGCGCCCGCCGCGCGCCCGAGCCGGCCGGCGTACCTGCCGACGCCGCCGGCCTCGCCCACGGCCCAACCCGCGGCGGCGCGCGGCGCGAAGCTCGCGCTGTGGTAGCCCGCGGGGCC
>DATMVI010000160.1:0-3769 GCA_035563275.1 Pyrinomonadaceae bacterium | reverse complement strand
ACGGCCGCGCCGCCGACGCTCAGGCGCCGAACGGGCGCGAGCCGGGCGGCCCCGCGCCGAACGGCGCGCACGCGGCCGAGCCGGAACTCCTCTTCCAGCACTCCGCACACTTCCAGCCGCCGGAGGCGGCGCACGTTTCAGCGCCCAATGAGCGCACCGGATCACCCGGCGGGTCGGCACTCCCCGGCGGGTCAGCTTCGCGTGCCGCTGGGGCAACTTTGGGCGCTGCCGGTTCGGCGCGCGCGCCGGAGTTCGTCAGTGTTGACGTCTCCGCCGCGCGCGTCGAACCACACCTCGTCGCCATCACGCAGCCGCGCTCGGGCCACGCCGAGCGCTACCGCTCCTTGCGCACCCGCGTCCTGCACGCCGGCGAGCGGCGCAAGATGCAGGCGTTCGTCATCACCAGCGCCGGCGTGATGGAGGGGAAGACGCTGACGGCCGTCAACCTCTCGTGGCTGCTGGCGCAGACCGACGGCGTCAGCGCGCTCCTGATCGACGGCGACCTGCGCAACCCCTGCGCCGGCGATTACCTCGGGCTCGACGCGCCGACGGGCCTCTCCGAGGTGCTCGGCGGCGAGCTGAAGCTGGCCGACGCCATCGTGCGGCTCGAACCCGCCGGGCTGCACCTCCTGCCCGGCGGCTCCGCCCGCGACGACGGGGCCGAGATGCTCTCGGGGCCGCGCTTCAGCGCCGTGCTCGCCGAGGCGCGCAAGATGTTCGACTACATCATCATCGACGCGCCGCCGCTCGCCGTCTTCACCGACGCGAGCGTGCTCATCAACCGCGCCGACGCCGCGCTCATCGTCGCGCGCGCCAACCGCACGCGCTTCGGCGCGCTCGACCGCGTGCTCGAACCGCTCCCGCGCGAGCGCCTGCTCGGCGTCGTCCTCAACGACTCGGACGAGCAGTTGAGCGAGCAGAACTACTACTACCGGCGCTACTACGCGCGCCGCGACGGCGGGAGGGGACAGACGGATCGCGAATCGTAAACCGTGAATCGTTAAAAGCGGTTCTTCGATTCACGGTTCGCGGTTCACAGTTTTTACCAAGATGGCTTCGACGCGCTTTCACGTCCGGACGACCCTGCTGCTCGTGGCCGAGGCGCTGCTGCTCTTCGGCGCGGTGGTGGCCGCGGCCTACCTGCGCCTCGGCTGGGCCGAAGCCTACCGCGAGCTGTACGACGAGTACGGGTTCTACAAGGCCGCGCTGGCGGCCGCCTTCTGCCTCGCCGCCTTCTACCTCTACGACCTCTACGACTTCGTCGTCATGCACGACCGCCGCGAGCTGGTGCTGCGGCTCGTGCAGGCGCTCGGCCTCGCGTGGGTCGCGCTGGCCGTGACGATGTACGCCGTGCCGCACCTTCTGATCGGCCGCGGCGTCTCGCTCATCGCGCTGCCCCTCGCCCTGCTCCTGATGGTCGGCTGGCGCGTCTCGATCCACTGGCTGATGGGCCACCCGAGCGTCGGCGAGAAGATTCTCATCGTCGGGTCGGGCGAGTCCGCCATCGAGATCGCGCGCGAAGTTTTAGAGCGCCGCGACGCCGGCTACCGCGTGGTCGGCTTCGTGGACAACCGCCCCGAGTTAGTCGGCCGGAGCCTGCTCAACCCGCGCGTCGTCGGCCTCACCTCGGAGCTGCCGGCGGTCGTGCGCCGCGAGGGCGTCAACCGCATCGTCGTCGCGATGGGCGAGCGGCGCGGGCAGTTCCCCGTCCAGCAGCTCTTAGACCTCAGCCTCTCCGGCGGCGTCGCCATCGAGGAGTGCGCCAGCTTCTACGAGCGCCTGACGGGGCGCGTCTCTCTGGACATGATGCGGCCGTCGTGGCTCATCTTCTCGGGGCGCGGCCGGCAGGCCCGCCTCTCGGGCGCGCTGCGGACGCTGATGCACCGCGGCGCGGCGCTCGCCGGCTTCGCCCTCTCGCTCCCGGTCGCGCTCCTGACCGCGCTGCTCATCAAGCTCGACTCGCCCGGCCCCGTCTTCTACACGCAGGAGCGGGTCGGCAAGAACGGCCGCGCCTTCCGCGTCTACAAGTTCCGCTCGATGCGCACCGACGCCGAGAAGGACGGCCCCGTCTGGGCGGGCAAGGCGGGCGACGCGCGCGTCACGCGCGTGGGCCGCGTCATCCGCAAGATTCGCGTGGACGAGATACCGCAGTTCTGGAACATCCTGAAGGGCGACATGAACTTCGTCGGCCCGCGCCCCGAGCGCCCGCACTTCGTCCGCCAGCTCGCCGAGGAGATTCCGTTCTACGAGCAGAGGCACCTGATCCCGCCGGGGCTGACCGGCTGGGCGCAGATCAAATACCCCTACGGCGCGTCGGTCGAGGACGCGCGCCAGAAGCTCCAGTACGACCTCTACTACATCAAGAACCAGAGCCTCGTGCTCGACGCCGTGATCCTGTTCGAGACCGTCAAGACCATCCTCTTCGGTCGCGGGACGTGAAGAGCAGTCGTCAGTCGTCAGTCGTCAGTCAAGGCAATAACTGAAAACTGAACACTGAAAACTGATAACTAGTTCGGAGGTTGTGATGATGAAAGTGAAACTCGCCGCCGCGCTCGCGCTCGTCGCGCTGGCCCTGCCGGCCGCCGCGCAGGAGCAGGGGAAGCAGGACGACGGGCGCAAGCCCGCGCCCGCGAAGGTCAGGGCCGAGGAGCGGCTCGAAGCCGACGACCCCGGCCGCGTGCCGGCGGGCGTGCCCGAGGAGCTGCTCGCCAACCGCCACGAGCAGATGGGCGAGGAGGCCGACGCGCTCGTCCCGCACTACAACAACTTCCTGACCTCCTACCTGCTCGGCCCCGAGGACGTGATCTCCGTCACCGTCTTCGGCCACGACCGCTACTCGAAGGCCAACATCGTCGTCCCGCCCAACGGCAGCATCGACTACTTCTTCATCCGCGACGGCCTGCACGTCGTCGGCAAGACGACGCGTCAGGTCGCCGACGAGATCACGCGCCACCTCGAAGAGTACCTCATCGACCCGAAGGTGACGGTCTCTCTGGAGAAGGCCATGTCGTACCGCTACGGCGTGCTCGGCGACGTGGCCAAGCCCGGCATCTTCGTGATGAACCGGCGGCTGAGCGTCTACGAGGCGCTGCTCGACGCGGGCGGCATCCTCCGCACCGGCAAGAAGCAGGTCGTGCTGCTGCGCTGGAACCGCGACCGGATGATCGAGAAGCAGGTCATCGACGTGGCGGCCATCGAGAAGGGGCGCGTGCCCGACAACTACTTCCTCCGCCCCGGCGACCAGATTTTCGTCCCCGGCAACAAGTGGAAGACCGTGGACAAGATCATGGAGATGATCCCCGTCATCAGCTTCGCGCGCATCTTCACCGGCGGGTTCTGAGGGGCGGAAGGCGGAGGGCAGCGGCGATGAGGGATTTACCCGAAATCTCAAGTCCGGAGTCGCCCCGTCCGGCGGCCCCCGCCGCCCGCCGCCTCCTGCCCGCCGCCTTCTGCCTCCTGCTTTCCGCCTTCTGCCTCCCGCCAACTCCCGCCTCGGCCGCGTCTTGGTCGAAACAGAAGTCGGGCACGTTCGCGTGGCTGCACGCCGTCCACTTCCTCGACGAGCGGCGCGGGTGGGCCGGCGGCGGCAAGGGCGCGCTGCTCTCGACCGAGGACGGCGGCGCGACGTGGCGCGCGCGCCGCCCGCCCTCGGAAGACGCCGTGCTCGACATCTTCTTCCTCGACGAGCTGAACGGCTGGGTCGTCTGCGAGCGCGACTTCTTCCGCCTGAAGGCGAAGACCGAGGCGCGCTCTTACCTGATGCGGACGG
>DATMVI010000159.1:0-3043 GCA_035563275.1 Pyrinomonadaceae bacterium | reverse complement strand
GCGGCGGCACCTCGCGCGGCGGCGGCGGCGGCCGGGGCGGCGGCTCGAAGGGCGGCGGCCGCAAAGGAGGTGGCTAGCGGCGAGGGTCAAGGCAGCACACTGACCCGAGTCGCCGAGACCGTCGGCGGCGTCGCCGCCACGGTCGTCTCGGCCATCGAGAACCTGACCGGCGCGGCCCGCAAGCGCCGGCGCTGAGACAAAAAACGAAACTCACGTCCATCCACGAGGCCGCTCCCCGGCATCACACGCCGAGGAAGCGGCCTCGACTTTGAAAGACGTAAATCGTGAAGAGAGGTTGTCGGCCGTCGGTTATCAGTTGTCGGTCGGCGGTAAAGACAGAACTGATAACCGACGGCCGACAACCGCTCCCCCGGTTCACGGCTTTTACTCTTCGTTAAGGAGCCACCTCATGCGTCGGCAGTTCGTCGTCACCCTGATCGCCGTGCTGGTCATGTCGCAGACGCTCGCCGCCTTCGCGCAGTCGGGGCGGCGTTCCGCGCCGGCCGGGAAGGAGAAGCCGAACGCCGGGGCCGAGCGGCAGCCGCCCGCCGCGGCGGGGTCGCCCGCGCCGACGCCCGAGGAAGCGCCGCCCGCCGCCGACGACGAAGAGCCCGTCCGCGTCGAGACCAACCTCGTCACCGTGCCCGTCATCGCCAGCGACCGCGGCGGCCGCTACGTGCCCGACCTGAAGGCCGAAGATTTCTCCGTCTTCGAGGACGGGGCCGAGCAGAAGGTCGCCTTCTTCGCCGCCGTCACCGCGCCCTTCCACGTCGTCCTCATGCTCGACACCAGCGCCAGCTCCACCGTCGAGAAGCTCTCGCAGGTGCAGGCGGCCGCCGTCGAGTTCGTCCGCCAGTTGCACGCGGACGACCGCGTCAAGGTCGTCTCCTTCGACGACGACGTGCGCGACCTCTGCGACTTCACCGGCGACGCCGAGCGCCTCGCCGCCGCCATCCGCTCGACGCGCCCCGGCAAGGGCACGCGCCTCTACGACGCCTTCGACCACGCCTTCCGCGCGCTCGGCCGCGTCAAGGGGCGCAAGGCCGTCGTGATGTTCACCGACGGCGTGGACTTCCACAGCGAGCGGCGGACTTACGAGCACAACCGGAGGGCGGTCGAGGAGTCGGACGTGCTCGTCTACCCCGTGCGCTTCGACACGCGCGAGGAGACCGAGAGGCTGGCGCGCGCGCAGGCCCGCGGCGCGCAGACCGTCGACCTCGGCACCATCCTCGGCCCCGCGGGCGTGCCGGGGTTGCCGGGCACGACCATCGTCGTCAACCCGCGCGGCACGCCCGACCCGCGCGACCGCCCGCCCACCGACCGCCCCTACCCCGACGCCACGACGCGCCGCCCCGACGACACGCACCGCGGCGCGCGCGTGCCCGGCCCGGCCAGCGGCCCCCAAGTCTCCGACGACTCCATCGCCTCGATGCTCGACCGCCTCTACCGCACGGCCGACGACTACCTCGAAGAGATGGCCCGCTCCTCGGGCGGGACGCTCGTGCGCGCCGACACGCTGGCCCAACTGCCGCGCGCCTTCCGCCAGATCGCCGAAGAGCTGCGCACGCAGTACAGCCTCGGCTACTACCCGGCGAACACCGCCCGCGACGGCAAGTTCCGCAAGATACGCGTCCGCGCCGCGCGCCCCAACGTCGCCGTGCGCGCGCGCCCCGGCTACCGCGCCCGGCGGTAGTTGCGGGTTTCGGGTTTCGGGTTTAAGTTCTCTGCCGTCACCCCGCGGGAGCGCGCGCCGGCCGGCGAACCCGCAACCCGCAACCCGAAACTTCACATGCGCCTCTGGCTCTCAAAGAACAGCGAAGTGCCGCTGCGCGAGCAGCTGGTGAGGCAGGTCATGCTCGGCGTCGTCAGCGACGACCTCAAGCCGGGGCAACGCCTGCCCTCGACGCGCGAGTTGGCGCGGCGCTTCCGCATCCACTCGAACACGGTCAGCGCCGCCTACCGCGAGCTGGAGCGTCGCGGGTGGCTGGAGTCCCGCAAGGGGAGCGGCGTCTACGTGCGCCCGCTCGGCGAAGACGCGACGGCGGCCCTCGCCGCGCGGCTCGGCCTCGACCAGCTCATCGCGGCCTTCCTGTCGGTGGCGCGCGCTCAGGGGTTCTCGCTCGCCGAGGTGCAGGCGCGCGTCAAGCACTGGCTGGAGCTGGAGCCGCCCGACCACTTCCTCGTCGTCGAGCCGGACGAGGGCCTGCGCGAAATCCTCGCGGCCGAGATCGGCGAGGCGACCGGCTTCCGCGTGCGCGGCGCGTCGTTAGAGGATTGTGCGCGCGGCGGCGCGACCGCGGGCGCGGCCGTCGTCGCCCTCTACGGTCAGGCCGAGGAGGTGCGGCGCGCGCTGCCGCCGGGCGTCACGCCGCTGCTGCTCCGCGCGCGCTCCGTCCCCGAGTCCCTGAAGGGCGAAGAGAGGCCGCCGCCGGACGCGGTCGTCTCGGTCGTCTCGCGCTGGCCGAAGTTTCTGGAGTGGGCGCGCGTGATCCTCGTCGCCGCCGGCCTCGACGCCGACGCGCTCAACTTCCGCGACGCGCGCGAGGAGGGCTGGGCCGCCGGGCTGCGTTCGAGCGCCCTCGTCATCACCGACGCGCTCACCTTCGAGGAGCTTCCCCCCGACTGCCCCGCGCGCGTCTTCCGCGTCGTCGCCGACTCCTCGCTCGACGAGCTGCGCGCGTTCGTCGGCCGCTACCTGACCGGCGCGCGGTGAAAAAGGGTTGCCGGGTGCCCGGTGTCAGGTGCCGGGCGAGACGGCTCGCTCCCAGCCGGCACCCGTCGCCTGACACCCGCCGCCCGCTTTTGTCTCCGCGTCGGCGGTCGTTTTGCTCTATGATGTCGGGGCCGTGCGGGAGACTTTATGGCCGAAGACCATTCTTCGCGGGAGTTGATCGAGCAGCTCGTCGCGCGCCTCGAACGCCTTGAGCACGCGACGCGGGCGAACGCCGAGCGCCTCGCGGCGGTCGAGCGTTACCTGCGCGGCGAGCCGCCGACGCCGGAGCGGCCCCGGCCGACCCCGCCCCCGCCTCCCGCCGCGCCGCCC
>DATMVI010000158.1:0-4998 GCA_035563275.1 Pyrinomonadaceae bacterium | reverse complement strand
AGAGCCGGCCGCGCCGCCCGGCGGCGGCCCGGCGTCCGCCAGCTCCTCCGGCAGCGGCACGCGCGCCGCGTCGCGCCACAGCCGTTCGAGGTCGTAGAAGCGCCGCGCCTTCTCCTCGAAGACGTGGAGGATGAAGTCGCCGTAGTCGAGCAGCACCCACTCGGCCGTGTTGTAGCCCTCGACGCGCGCGGGCTTGGCGCGGTGCTCCTTGCGGACGCGCTCGACGACCTCGTCGGCGACGGCCTGCACCTGCCGCACGTTCGTGCCGCTGGCGATGACGAAGAAGTCCGTGAAGCTGGCGACGGCGCGCAGGTCGAGCACGACGAGGCCCACGGCCTTCTTGTCGGCCGCCGCGTGCAGCGCCGTCAGGACGCGCTCGTCGAGCGGCTCGGCGGCCGTGGCCTCCCCGGCGCCCGCCCGCGCGGCCTCATCCGGCTGCCCCTCGGCCCCGCCCCGCCCGCGCTCCGTCTCAGTGCGTTTGCTTGTTTCCGGCATCGGTAAAACTCGTTTCGTCCGCCTCTCTGTAAAGTCCGTACTTGACGATGTAATCGGCCACGGCCGGCCCGACCAAAGCCTCAAGCTCCCGGCGGCCGGCGCCTTCGCGAACCGCGCGCCGCACGTCCGTGGCCGACAGATTGACGCGGGCCACGTCCGTCAAATAAACGCGGCGGCCCGGCCCGGCCAGCGCCGCCTCGGCGCGCCCGGCGTCAGCCCCCTGCAAGTCCACGACGCGCTCGCGCACCGCCTGCGTGACGTGCCCGGTCGGCAGCTCGTAGCCGGGCCGCGTCACGACGAGGTGGTCGGCCAGCGTGAGCACGCGCTCCCACTCGCGCCACGTCGTGATCTCCTCCCACGAGTCGGCGCCCATCACGAAGAAGAGCCGCGCCCCTTCGCCCAGAGACTCGCCGAAGGCCGACAGCGTCTCGACCGTGTAGGGCCGCCCGGGCGCGTCCAGCTCGGCGGTCGAGACCTTCAGGCGCGCGTCCGCCTGCGTGGCGAGCGCGAGCATCGCGTGGCGGTCGAAGGCCGGGCTGACGGCGCGGCCGCGCTTGTGCGGCGCGACGTGGGCCGGGATGAAAAGAACCTCGTCGAGCGAGAACAGCCCCAGAAGGTTGCGCGCGACCGCGGTGTGCCCGGCGTGAACCGGGTCGAACGTCCCGCCGTAGAGGGCTATGCGCTTGCGCCTCTGCATCCTCGCCGAAGGCCGCGCGGGTCGCGGCCGCCCCTCCGCGCGCCCGCGGGCTTCAGGCCGGCCCCGCCTCGCGCGACTGCGGATTATCCGCCCCGCCGCCGATCTCTTCAAGCCGGCGCGAGACGGCGAGCACCAATTCACGCACGCCGCGGTTCGCCGCCGAAGATATTTCAAAAAACTCGCGGCCGTCGGCGCGCGCCCGCTCGCGCAGCCGCTCCAGCCTGTCCGGCTCGTCGAGCGCGTCGAGCTTGGTCGCCACGACGAACTGCGGCCGCTCGGCGAGGCGCGCGTCGTAGGCCGCCAGCTCGCGGTTGATGATTTCGTAATCGCTCACCGGGTCGCGGCCCGAGGCGGACGAAACGTCAACGAGGTGGAGCAGCAGCCGCGTCCGCTCGACGTGGCGCAGGAAGCGGTCGCCGAGGCCCGCGCCCTCGTGCGCGCCCTCGATGAGGCCGGGGATGTCCGCGACGACGAACGTGCGGTAGTCGCCGAGGTCGACGACGCCGAGGTGCGGCTCCAGAGTCGTGAACGGGTAGTCGGCCACCTTCGGCTTGGCGGCCGAGACGGTCGAAATCAGGGTCGACTTGCCCGCGTTCGGGAAGCCGACGAGCGCCACGTCGGCCAGAAGCTTCAGCTCCAGTTGCAGCTCGCGCTCCTCGCCCGCCCCGCCCTGCTGGTGGTAGCGCGGCGCGCGGTTCGTCGAGGAGGCGAAGTGCGCGTTGCCGAAGCCGCCGCGCCCGCCCTTCGCCGCCAGCCAGCGCTGCCCGTCCTCCGAGAGGTCTGCGAAGAGGTCGCCGGTCTCGGCGTCGTAAACCTGCGTGCCGACGGGCACCCGCACCGTCGCGTCCTCGCCCTCGTGCCCCGTGCGGTTCGAGCCTTCGCCGTGGCGGCCGCGCCCCGCCGTGTGCTCGGGGTTGTAGCGCAGGTGCAGGAGGGTGTTCAGGGACGAGTCGGCCACGAGCCACACGTCGCCGCCGCGCCCGCCGTCGCCGCCCGACGGGCCGCCGCGCGGCACGAACTTCTCGCGCCGGAAGGCCGTCACGCCGTTGCCGCCGTCGCCGGCCCGAACCCGAATCTTGACGCGGTCGATAAACACGAATAACGAATGCGGAGTGACGAACGATGAACTAAAAAGATGCCGGCGCGGGGTTCGGCGCCCCGCATTCATCCTTCGTCGTTAAATGTGACGCGACGCCCGCCGCCGGAGTTGGGAACTCGGCGCGGGCGTCGCGTCAGAAGCAACGTGCTCGTCCTCCGGACTACGCGGCGGCCTGCGCCCCCGGCGCGGCGGCCTCGGCCGGGTAGACGCTGATGAACTTGCCGTGGCGGCCCTTGTCCTCGAACTTGACCACGCCGTCGATGAGGGCGAAGAGCGTGTCGTCCTTGCCGCGGCCGACGTTCTTGCCCGGCTTCCACTTCGTCCCGCGCTGGCGCGCGAGGATGTTACCGCCCAGCACGGCCTCGCCGCCGAACTTCTTCAGCCCCAGCCGCTGCGAATGCGAGTCGCGCCCGTTGCGCGAGGAACCGACGCCTTTTTTATGTGCCATGACTAAAACTCCTAACGCGGGGCGCGGGGTGATGACCGACGAGTTGAAAGCGCCCGAGGCGCCCCCGGCCCGTCATCCCGCGTCCGTCATTAACCATTACCCGATCGAGTCGATCTTCACCGTCGTGTAGTTCTGCCGGTGGCCCTGCGTGCGCTGGTACTGCTTGCGGCGCTTCTTCTTGAAGACGATGATCTTGTCGCCGCGGCCGTGGTCGACGACCGTGCCGCGGACGCTCGCGCCCTCGACGGCCGGCGCGCCGACGCGCACGCCGCCCTCGCCGCCGCCGATGACCAGCGCTTCGAGTTCCACCGTGTCGCCCGCCTGCTTGTCGAGCGAGGGCAGGCGCACCGTCCCGCCCTCTTCGACGCGGAACTGCTTGCCGCCCGACCTGATGATTGCGTAAGCCATTTTTCTCTCTCCCTCCGGCACAGGCGGGGGCCGCCCGCCTCAGCAAAGTCGTTTATTATAAATACGATAACCCCGCCCGTCAAACGCCGCCGCGGGCCGCGGCCGCCTTGCGCCGCTCGAAGAACTGCTCCATGAACTTCGTCGAGTATTCGCCGGCGCGGAAGTGCGCGTCCTCCATGATCTCGCGGTGCAGCGGGATGGTCGTCTTGATGCCCTCGACGACCATCACTTCGAGCGCGCGGCGCATCCGCGCGATCGCCACCTCGCGCGTGCGCGCGTGGACGATCAGCTTGGCGATGAGCGAGTCGTAGAAGGGCGGCACCATGTAGCCGGCGTAGGCCGCCGTGTCGAGCCGGACGCCGGGCCCCCCCGGCGCGTTGTAGCCGGTGATGAGGCCGGGCGAGGGGGCGAAGGTGCGCGGGTCTTCGGCGTTGATGCGGCACTCGATGGCGTGGCCGTTGAAGACCACGTCCGGCTGCCGGTACCAGAGCGGCGCGCCCTCGGCGACGAGAATCTGGTTGCGCACGATGTCGGCCAGCGTAATCATCTCGGTCACGGGATGCTCGACCTGTATGCGCGTGTTCATCTCCATGAAGTAGAAGCTGCCCTTCTCGTCAAGGAGGAACTCGATCGTCCCCGCGCTCGAATAGCCCACGCGCTTGCACGCCTCGACGGCGGCCGTGCCCATCCGCTCGCGCAGCTCCGGCGTGAGCGCCGGGCTCGGGGCCTCTTCGAGGAGCTTCTGGTGGCGGCGCTGGATCGAGCAGTCGCGCTCGCCCAAGTGGATGCAGTGGCCGTGCTCGTCGGCGAGCACCTGTATCTCGATGTGGCGCGGGTTCTCGATGAAGCGCTCGATGTAGATGTCGCCGTTCTTGAAGGCCGCGGCCGCCTCGGTCGAGGCCGTCTGCATCGCCGAGGCCAGCTCGTCCTCGGAGCGGACGATGCGCATGCCGCGGCCGCCGCCGCCGGCCGAAGCCTTGATGATGACGGGGTAGCCGACCTCGCGCGCGGTCTGCCGGGCCTCCTCCTCCGACTTCAGGGGCTCGGAGCTGCCGGGGAGCACCGGCAGGCCCGCCTCCTTCATCGCCCGCCGGGCCTCGACCTTGTCGCCCATCAGGCGGATCACGTCGGGCCGCGGGCCGATGAACTTGATGTTGCACGCCTCGCAGATTTCGGCGAAGTAGGCCGACTCGGCGAGGAAGCCGTAGCCGGGGTGGATGGCGTCCACGTTGGTGATCTCGGCGGCGGCGATGACCGAGGCGATGTTGAGGTAGCTCTGCGCCGAGGTGGGCGCGCCGATGCAGACCGACTCGTCGGCGAAGCGGACGTGGAGCGAGTCGCGGTCGGCCGTCGAGTGGACGGCGACCGTCGAGATGCCCATCTCCTTACACGTCCAGATGATGCGGCACGCGATCTCGCCCCGGTTGGCGATCAGGATTTTGCGGATTTTGCGCATTAAAAAGTTCGAGCTTCGAAGTTCCGGGCGCGTGGCTCGGGACGAATAACTCCGCGCCCCGAACCCGGAACTTCGAACTAGCGCTTGACGCCGAAGAGCGGCTGCCCGTACTCGACCGGCTGGCCGTTCTCGACGTAAATCTTCTCGACCGTTCCCGCCGTCTCGGCCTGAATCTCGTTCATCAGCTTCATCGCCTCGATGATGCAGACGACCGTGTCCGGCTCGACCGCCGAGCCGGCCTTGACGAACGGCTCGGCGTTGGGCGACGGCGAGCGGTAGAAGGTGCCGACGATGGGCGACGTGATGATGTGGAGGTCTTCGGCGGGCGCTTCCGCCGTGGCCTCCGTGGCCGCCGCGGGCGCTTCAGCCTGAGCCTGCGCCGGCGGCGCGGCCGA
>DATMVI010000157.1:0-7332 GCA_035563275.1 Pyrinomonadaceae bacterium | reverse complement strand
GGCGCGGAACCGACTTACGCCGCGGCGGGCGAGGACAGGCCCGCCCCCAACCCCGGCGCGCCCGCCCGGAGCGCGGCGGCGCTGCGGCTCGTGGCCGAGGACGCTTCGGTGAGGGTCGGCGAGCGCCGGCGCCTGAAGCTGCTGCTCAAGACGGACGCCCCGCTCGGCCTGCTCGCCGTCTCTCTGCGTTTCGACCCGACCCGCTTGGCCGTGCGCGCCGTGACCCGCGGCGACCTCGTCGGCCCTGCCGACTCGACCTTCACGCACAGCGCGACGGCCGAAGGCCACCTCCTCGTCTCGGTCTCGCCGGCGGCCTCGGGCGGCTCGATCACGGGGGTCGGCGTCCTCTTCACGGTCGAGGTCGAGGGGCTGGCCGGCGGCGCGACGCCTTACGCGCTGACGGCCGACGACGTGCACGTCATCGCGGCCGACGGGCGGAAGGTTTCGCTCCGGGTGGGGTCTGACGAGTTGAGGGTGGTTCAGTAGGGACGCCCTTTGGAGCGGCCGGCGGACGCGGGCTTCGCTGAAACTATGAACCGTCAGAAACTGTTTCGGCCCTTCGCGTGGTGCGTCATCTGTGCGGGCGCGCTCGTCGCCGCGCACGCGGCGCTCAACTTCCCCGCGGCCTCCGTAGACCTCCGCTTCCTGCTCCTCACGGCCGTCACCATCGGCATCACCTCGCGCATCTCCATCGCCATCCCGCGCTTCAAGTCTTCGATCTCCGTCTCCGACACCTTCATCTTCCTGACGCTCCTGCTCTACGGCGGCGAGGCGGCGATCCTTCTGGCCGGGGCCGAGTGCCTCGTCTCCTCGGCGCGCTTCTGCCGGAAGAAGCTGACCATCGCCTTCAACGGGGCGGCGCTGGCGCTGGCGATGTGGGCGACGGTGACGACGCTGCGCCTCTGCTTCGGGCGCGTGAGCTTCTTCGGCGAGGGGTTCGACGGCAACGCCATCTCGGCCGTCTGCGTGATGGCGCTCACGCAGTATGCCGCCAACTCGGGCGTCGTGGCGCTGGCGGCCTCGTTCCAGAACGGCGTGCCCTTCTGGGCGACGTGGAAGAAGCACTACCTCTGGACTTCGATCACCTACTTCGCGGGGGCCTCGGCCGCCGCCATCCTCGCCGTGCTCGTCCACCTCGTCGGCACCGCGGCCCTCCTCATCGCCACGCCCATCATCTTCATCGTCTACTTCACCTACCGGACGTACATGAAGAATGTCGAGACCTCGGCGCAGCAGGCCGAGCAGGCGCGCCGCCACGTCGAGGAGCTGTCGCACTACATCGCCGAGCAGGAGCGCATCCGCGAGCAGTACGCGCAGATCGAGAAGCTGTCGGCGCTGGGCGAGCTGGCCTCGGGCGTCGCCCACGACTTCAACAACACGCTGGCGGGCATCCTCGGCCGCGCCCAACTCCTGATGCGGACGGGCGACCTCGAGAAGATCAGGCGCGGGCTGGAGATCATCATCAGGTCGGCCGAGGACGGCGCGAAGACCGTCAAGCGGATTCAGGACTTCGCGCGCCAGCGCCGCGACCACGACCTCGAACCCGTCGCCGTCGACCAGCTCCTCCTCGACGTGAGCGAGATCACGCGGCCGCGCTGGAAGGAGCGCGCCGGGGCGGCCGGCGTCCACATCAGGCTCGAACTCCAGCTCCGCTCGAACGGGACGGTGCTCGGCGACGGCTCGGAGCTGCGCGAGGTTCTGGTCAACATGGTCTTCAACGCCGTGGACGCGATGCCCGAGGGCGGGACTCTGACGCTCGCGGCCGACGCCGCCGACGGCTTCGTCGAACTCTCGGTCGGCGACACCGGCACGGGCATGTCGCCCGAGGTGCGCTCGCGCATCTTCGACCCGTTCTTCACGACGAAGGGCAAGGCCGGCATGGGCCTCGGCCTCGCCGTCAGCTACGGCATCGTCAGCCGCCACGAGGGCAGCATCGAGGTCGAGTCCGAGGTCGGGCGCGGCACGACCTTCCGCGTGCGGCTGCCGGCGGCGAAGGCGAGGCTGCGCGGGCGTTCGGAGGAGGCGCACGCCGAGGCCCCCACGCGGGCCGCGCTGCCGGCCCGGCTCAAGGTGCTCGTGGTTGACGACGAGCAGGCGGTGCGCGAGCTTCTGCGCGACATTCTGGTGACGGAGGGGCACGCGGTGCGCGCGGCGGCGAGCGGCCCCGAGGCGCTCAGGCTTTTCCGCGAGGGCGAGTTCGACGCCGTCTTCACGGACATCGGGATGCCGGGCATGAGCGGCTGGGAGCTGGCGCACGCCGTGCGCGAAATCGACTCGCGCGTCCCGCTCGCCGTCATCACCGGCTGGGGCGAGGCCGTCGGCTCGGCCGAGCAGCAGGCCGCGCGGATAGACTGGGTCATCACCAAGCCCTTCACCACCGACCGCATCAACCAACTCGTCGCCGAGATCGCCGCCCAGTCCGCGCGCGAACCCGCCTTCGCGGCATAAGAAAGTCCCGAGTCCCGAGTTAAAAGACGGCATGCCCGCGCGGCTGCTCGTCTTCAGAACTCGGGACTCGGAACTTTCTTATGCCTTCTACTTCTTTTCGAGCGCGCGGGCGACGCTGGCTTCGACGGCTTCGAGGCGGAAGGGCTTGAGGATGTAGTCGAAGGCCCCGAGGCGGATGAGCCCTTCGGCGTGCGAGCGGTCGCTGATGCCGGTGACGACGATGACGGGCGTGTCGGGCTGGCTCTGGCGGAGGATGCCGAGCAGTTCGAGGCCGCTCAGGCCGGGCATCGAGATGTCCGTGAGCACCACGTCGTAGGTCTGCTCGCGGATGAAGGTGAGCGCCAGATCGGCCGTGCTCGCCGCGTGGCAGAGGTGCTCTTCGGAGAAGAGGTCATAGAGCGTGTCGCGGATCGCGTCGTCGTCGTCAACGATAAGGATGGCGGCCATCTTCGTAGTCCGTCGTTCAGTACGCGCGCGAGGGCAACGTGGTTCCCGCGCGGGCCGGGCCGCGCCTCCGGGAACCACCTCATATTCGTCAACGGCAGAGAAAAGCGGGAAGTCTGTCGGGGCGGCTCGATACTAGCACAGACGCGCCCCGGCGCGGCGGAATTTTCGGAGGACTTCAGACGGCGAGGCCCGGCGGTTCGTGACACCGCCGGGCCTCGCCGTCTGAAAGGGCGCGACGCGCGCCCGCGTGGTGGTTGACCGAGCTTAACGGTTCGGCGCGCTCGCGCGGATCGTCACCTCGGTGCCGGTGGCGAGTTCGAGGTCGTCGCGGCCCTGCGCGTAGACCGAGCCGGCACCCGCGCCCGCGCCGAGGATGGCCCCGATGGCCGCGCCCTTGCCGCCGCCGGCGATCGCCCCGATGATCGCGCCGACGGCCGTGCCGATGGCCGCGCGCTGCGCGGTCGTCTCGCCGCGGCTGTCGTCCTCGCGCACGCCGCCCTCGTTGTCGATCTGCACGGTCTGGCCGTCAGCCGCGCGCACCGACTCGATGAAGCCGGCGAACTGGTAGGTGCGGCCGTCGCGCAGGCGGATGGTGTCGAAGTCGAGCGAGATTTCCGAGCGGCCCGTGACGCGGCCCGAGCGGTTGACGCTCGCCACGCGCCCCTCGATGGTCGCGCCCTCGAACTGCGCGGGGTCGCGCACGGTCAGCGTGAAGCGGTCGCCGACCTGCGTGTTCTGCGTCGTCAGGTTGTTGTTGAGCGTGGCGACGAGGATCTGCCCGTTCGGGACGGTGAAGTCGCCGGTCGCCGAGCCGACCTGATCGGGAGTCGTCCCGCCCGTGTAGACGTTCCACTGCGCCACGTCGGCCGTGCGGTCGTAGACGTTCTGCACGACGACGGGGTTGACGCCGACGCGCTCGTTCCAAATCTCGCGCGTGACGCGGAGCTGGCGGCCGCCGTTGATCGGCTCGAAGGTGACGTTGAAGTCGGTGGCGCGGTTGCCAGCCGAGCGGACGACGAGGCGCTCGCCGACGAGCTGCGCCGAGACGCGCGAGTAGCCGCCGTTCGGGAGCTGCTCGCGCGAGTCCGTGCCGTTGGCCGCGAAGGTGGTCTGCGGCGCGCGCGACGAGGCGATGGTCACGCTCGTGCCGCGGCGCTCGATGGCGAGCAGGTCGGGCGCTTCGAGGCGGCGCATGATGTTATCGCTCACGCGCTGGCGCTCGTTGTAAGGCAGGTTGCGCGTGGCGCGCTCGACCACGGAGGTCGGGTTGTCGCTGCGCGACGGGTCGAGGCGGTAGGTGCCGGTCAGGCCCGTGCCGTAGAAGCCGCCCGCGCCCGCGGTCGTGCCGCCGCCGACGGGCGGCAGCGTGTTGGTGTTCCAGTTCCAAGCGACGCTGTAGGCCGAGGCCAGCTGGTTGAGGTCGGTGCGCAGCGCCTCCCAGTCGCTCTCCGCCCGGCGCGAGAGCTGGTTGCGGCGCATGAAGTCGTCGATGTAGGTGGCCTGCCGCAGCACGTTCTCCACGTCGGAGGGCGCGGCGCTGCGCGCGCCGAAGCGCGAGCGGAGCAGGTCGGTGGCCTGCTCGAAGTTCTGTATGAACTGGTTGATGTTGTCCTCGGCGCGCGTGCCGTCGTAGCGGCCGCGGTCGAGCGAGCGGTCGATGTTGGCGCGGAAGCTGTCGGTGCGCGTCTCGATGCGGCCGATGATGATGCCGACCTGCTGGTCGTCAACGCGGGAGGGGACGCCCGAGACGCCGCCGCCCGCCGTCTGGCTCCAGTTCCACGACACGTTGTAGGCGCGGGCCAGCGCGTCGAGGTCGGAGCGGACGATCCGCCAGTCGCTCTGGGCGCGCTGGGTGGTGCGGTTCGTGAGCATGAAGTTGTCGATGGCCGCGGCCTGTTGCAGCACGAACTCGACATCGGCCCCGACGGCCGCGCGCGTGTTGTAGCGGTCGCGCAGGCGGTCGGTGGCCTGCTCGAAGCTCTGCACGAACTGGTTGATGTTGTCCTCGGAGCCGGTGCCGTCGTAGCGGCCGCGGTCGAGGGCGCTGTCGAGGCTCGCGCGGAACCTGTCCGTGGACAGCTCGACGCGGCGGATGAGTTCGCCGAGTTGGCGGTTGTTGACGCGGCCGACGCGGCGCTGCGCCCCGGCGGTCGTCACCAGCCCGAGGCTGACGAGCGCCGCCACGAGCGCGACGGAAACGGTTTGTCTGATCCTGTTCATCGTTCCTCCCTCCAGCAATACATTCCTCAGAATTACGTATCAGAATTCTTGGGTCGGCGGCCGCGCGGGACGCCGGCCATTGCCCTGCTCGTCTGTGGGGAGATGTCTTCTGAACCCGGAGAGACACACGACGCTTGGGCTACCCGAAGGCTTTACCAGCGTTACTCAGGCAAGCACCGTGCCGACAACGTCGCGCGGCGTCAGATTGGTGGAACTGCTGCGGGGAGTGGCGGAGAGTGGCGGGGAGTGGCGAACTCGTCGCTGTGATTCCGACCGGCGGCGCGAGGGTTGCCGACTCTGAATTTAAGATTTCACCCCCGCCCGGTTGCTCATCCACTTCTCACTGTATGATACGTGACACTCATGTTCGGGTAACGTACAAGAGTGGGTGACGGGCGCAGGGTTAAAGACGACTCCTCTTCACCGGCGCCTGACACCCGGCAACCGTCACCCTGCTTCCGGGCTTCCGCCTGCGGCATGTTATGCTTTCGGCATGGCACAGAATGACGCGAAGGCCGTTATTCATTCGGCGGGCGAAGGGCTGTACGTCGCCGTCTCGCCGGGCGGGCACGCGCAGGTCTTGGAGACGGACTCGGGGCGCGCGAGCGCGGCGACGCCGATGGAGTTGCTGCTGTTGGCGCTCGGCGGCTGCACGGCCGTGGACGTGGAATCCATCTTGAAGAAGAAGCGCGAGCGCGTGACCGGCTACCGCGTCGAGGTGCGCGGCGAGCGTCGCGAGGAGCACCCGCGCGCCTTCACGCGCATCGAGGTGCGCCACGTCGTCCGCGGCCACAACGTCTCGGCGAAGGCCGTGGCCTCGGCCGTTGAGCTGTCCGAGACGAAGTATTGCAGCGTGGCCGCGACGCTGCGCCCCGCCGTCGAGTTGGTCACGACCTACGAGATCGTGGAGGAGACGGAGCAGCCCGCGGCGGAGACGCGGTGAGGGAGAGTTTTTGATTTAGTCATCAGTCATCAGTTTTTGCCTTTTACTGATAGCTGAATAACTGACGGCTTCGGGTTTGCGGTTGACGCGGGCGGCGCCGCGCGCATCAGAGGTTTGTAGCTCGGCCGCGCCCCCTCCCCGGATTTCGCGGGCGCGCTCAGGCGAGGAAGCATGAGGTCACGGGTCTCCAAACGTCGCGGCGGGCAGGGGCTTCACGCGCCCGCGCGGGACTTTATTCGTCAAGGGTCGAAGATGTTTCTGAACGCGCAACCAACCATCGTCTGCGTCGTCGCGCTCGCGCTCGCGCTGGCCTGCGCGCGGGTCGAGACGACGCCTTCCGAGAACGGCGGCGGCGCACCGGCCACGGCCGCGGCCGTCGAGGCCGGCGACGCCTTCGTCATCTCCGCCGACGACCAGTCGGACGCGGCGCTCGCCGTCACGCGCCGCATGGACGCCGAGGGGCGGGCCGGCGGCGGCGAACTCCCGCGCCTCTCCGCGCAGGAGCACATGCGCCGCGCCGCCGTCTACCACGGCAACCGCGCCTTCGAGGAGGCCCGCGCGCACTGGCGCGCCGTCATCGAGCGCCACCCTTCGGACGCGAACGTGCCGGCCGCGCACTTCGGCATCGGCCGCTCGCTCTTTCAGGAGCGGCGCTACGAGGAGGCGCTGCCCGTCTTCCAGAAGCTCGGCGAGACGTACGCGCAGACCGCGGGCGGGCGCGACGGCTTCTACTACGTCGCGGCGACGCTGCTGCGCATGGACAGGCCCGGCGAGGCCGCCGCGCGCTACGCCGAGTACGCCGAGCGCTTCCCCGACGGCGAGCGCGTCGAGAACGCCTACCTCAACGTCATAGACTCTCTGCGCGAGGCGGGCCGCCCCGACGAGGCCCTGCCGTGGATCGCTCGCGCGCGCGCGCGATTCCCCGGCACGCCGACCGACACCAACGCGCTCTTCGCGCGCCTGCGCCTCGAAATCTCGCGCTCCGAATGGGCCGCGGCCGTCCGCACGGCCGAAGAGCTGGGCCGCGCGCGCTTCCCGCGCGAGGTCAACACGAACGCGACCGAGGTCGCCTACCTGCGCGCCTACGCTCTGGAGCGCGGGGGGCAGAAGGAGCGGGCCGTCGGGGCTTACCAGTCAATCGCCGACGGCGTCGGCTCCTACTTCGGCGCGCGCGCCACGGCGCGTTTGCGGAAGATGGGCGGGCGCGAGAAGACCGCGGCCGAGGCGCGCGAGGCGCGTGTGCTGGCCGAGGTGCGGCGCTCGGCCGCGAGCTA
>DATMVI010000156.1:0-2993 GCA_035563275.1 Pyrinomonadaceae bacterium | reverse complement strand
GGCCGCCCACGTCGCCGCGGACGGGTTCGCCCTTGATGGTGGCCTGCGTGCGCTCTCCGCCGGGGACGACCTGCGCCAACTCGTCGGGCGCTCCGTAGGAGCGGCCCTGCACGCCCTCCTCGATGCGCTCCTTGTTCTCGGCCTGCGCCGCGCCGGAGGAGGCTGCGGAGACGAGGCCGGAGATGTCCTCGCCGGACTCGCCGATGATGGCGATGACCTGGCCGAGCGGGACGGTCTCGCCCTCCTGCACGAGGACTTTGAGGAGCACGCCCTCGGCGAGCGCCTGCGCCTCCAACGTCGCCTTGTCGGTGTCCACCTCGGCGAGCGGCTCGCCGACCGACACCTTGTCGCCTTCCTTCTTCAGCCAACGCGAGAGCTGCCCCTCCTCCATCGTCGGCGACAGCTTCGGCATCACGACCTGCGTAGCCATAAAGTCCTCAGTAGACAGTAGACAGTAGAACGACAGACCCGTTTGTAACTCCCGGACGTGCCGGCGACTACTCGATGTACGCCACTTCCTTGACGGCGGCGACGAGGCGCGCGACGTCGGGGAGGGCGAGGCGCTCAAGGTTGCGCGCGTAGGGCATGGGCGCGTCGGCCCCGGAGACGCGCTTGACGGGCGCGTCGAGGTAGTCGAAGGCGTGCTCCATGATCTGCGCCGTGATCTCCGCGCCGACGCCGGCGAACGGGTGCGACTCCTCGGCGACGACGACGCGGTTCGTCTTCCTCACCGAGTTGACGATGGTCTCGATGTCGAGCGGGCGGATGGTGCGCGGGTCTATGACCTCGACCGAGACGCCCTGCTGCTCCAACTCCTCGGCCGCCTTCAGGGCGAGGGGAACCATCAGCGAGCGCGCCACGATGGTCGCGTCCGTGCCCTCGCGCTTCACGTCGGCGACGCCCAGAGGGACGAGGAAGTCTTCGCCGTCGGGAACCTCGCCCTTGTTGCCGTACATCCTTTCCTGTTCGAGGAAGATGACGGGGTCGTCGTCGCGGATGGCGCTCTTCAAAAGCCCTTTGGCGTCGGCCGGCGTCGAGGGCATCACCACCTTGAGGCCGGGGAAGTGCGCGTACCAGCTTTCGAGCGCCTGCGAGTGCTGCGACGAGACCTGATAGGCCGAGCCGTTCGGGCCGCGGAAGACGATGGGGATTTTGAACTGCCCGCCCGACATGTAGCGCATCTTCGCCGCCGAGTTGACGATCTGGTCGGTGGCGAGGATCGAGAAGTTGAAGGTCATGAACTCGATGACGGGCCGCAGGCCCACCATCGCCGCGCCGACGCCGAGCCCGGCAAAGCCCAGCTCCGTGATCGGCGAATCGATCACGCGGCGGTCGCCGAACTCGTCGAGCAACCCCTTCGAGACCTTGTAAGCGCCCTGATAGGCGGCCACCTCCTCGCCCAACAGGAAGACGCTCTCGTCGCGGCGCATCTCCTCGCGAATCGCCTGATTGAGCGCCTCGCGCATCGTTATCACTGCCATGAAAAACCTCCGGTCTTCAATTCAAGCTTCCGGGTTTAAGGCTTCGAGTTAAGAGATTGTCTTTAACTCGAAACCCGGAACCCGGAACCTCGAACCTACTTTTTAATCGGCGTCGCGTAGATGTGCGTGTAAAGCTCTTCCGGGGCCGGCTCGGGGCTCTGGTCGGCGAACCCGACGGAGCGCTCGACCTCGTCGCGGGCGCGGCCTTCCATCGCCTTCAGGCCGGCGTCGTCGAGCACGCCCTTCTCGCGCAGATTCTGGCTGAAGACCTTGATGGGGTCGCGCTCCTGATACTTCTCGATCTCGGCGCGCGTGCGGTAGTGGCCGGGGTCGGACATCGAGTGGCCCATGAAGCGGTAGGTGCGGACTTCGAGCAGCGAGGGCGAGCCGTCCTGCCGCGCCCGCTCGACCGCCCGGCGCGTCGCCTCGTAGACCGCCAGCACGTCCATGCCGTCCACGAACTCCGAGGCCATGTCGTAGGCGCACGCCTTGCGCGACACGTCCGACTGCGCCATCGCCCGCGCCAGCGACGTGCCCATGCCGTACTGGTTGTTCTCGCAGATGTAGACGCACGGGAGCTTCCAGAGCTGCGCCATGTTCAGCGACTCGTGGAAGGCCCCCTGATTGACGGCCGCCTCGCCGAAGTAGACGAGGCAGACCTGATCCGTGCCGCGGTACTTGGCGGCGAAGGCGACGCCAGTCGCGAGCGGTATCTGCCCGCCGACGATGGCGTGGCCGCCGAGCATGTGCTTCTCGGCGTCGAAGAGGTGCATGGAGCCGCCCTTGCCGGCCGAGCAGCCGCCGGCCCTGCCGAACAACTCGGCCATCACTTCGTCGGGCGACGTGCCCATGACGAGCGCGTGGCCGTGGTCGCGGTAGCTGGTCAGCGCGTAGTCGTCGGGCCGGAGCGCGGCGAGCGAGCCGACGGCCACCGCCTCCTGCCCGATGTAGAGGTGGCAGAAGCCGCCGATCTTGCCGAGCGTGTAGGCCTCGGCCGCCTTCTCCTCGAAGCGGCGGATGAGGATCATCTGGTAGAGCATCCGCAGAAGCGTCTCGCGGTCGAGCTCCTCGATGTGCTTCTGCTGCTCCTTCACGCGTTGCGCGTGCTCCTCGCGCAGCTCGTCGGGGTTGATCTGGTCGCCGGCCTCCGGCTCGGTGACGGCGGCGGCGGGCGGCGGCTCTTCGGGGCCCGGGCGCGGCTTCATCGGCGTGACTTTTAGTTCGCTCATAATCGAAAACTCAACGGCGCGTCGGGCCGCGCGGACGACCACGGCGCGCGTCTGAAACACTCGACCGCGGCGTGCTGAATTAATTCTTGAATAACGTGCCCGGATTATACGCGAGACGGCGGCCCGCGCGCAAAAAGGGCGCGCCGCGCGGCAAACGCAAAGGCGCGCGACGGCTTTGATAACCGTCGCGCGCCTCGCCCGGCCGGGTCGGCCGTGGCTTACCTGTAGGAGTCTATCGGGACGACCGCGCCGGCCTCGGGCGCGACCGCGCCGGGCGAGAGCC
>DATMVI010000155.1:0-5623 GCA_035563275.1 Pyrinomonadaceae bacterium | reverse complement strand
GAGGAGGTGTCGCTTGTCGTAGGCGTGCGTCGCGAGCGAGCCGCGCGCGTCGGTCACCTTCCAGAGCGTGTCGTCGGCGTGGTACTCGAAGGTCGTCGCCTTGCCCGCGCCCTGCCGCGGCAGGTGGCGGGATTTCAGCCGCCCGTGCCCGTCGTAGGCGAGGGTCGTCTTCTGTATCTTGGTCTGGTCGGTCGGCGCGGCCGCGCCGGCGTGCGCCAGCGTCTCGACCGCTTGGTCGCGCCCGTTGTAGAGGTTGCTGGTGGTGCGGTACACGTCACCGCCATCCGCCGCGGAGGAGAGGGGCAGGTTCTTGGCCTGCGCGGTCAAGTCCTGCGTCTTGGCGACGCGGCCGAGCACATCGTAAGAGACTTTCCGGCGGCGGCCGACTTCGTCGCGCGCGAGCACCGTCTGCCCGCCGGCGCACCCGCAACCGCCGTAACTAAATTCGCGGTAGGTGGCCCCGTCGGCGTTAGTCACGCGCAGGGGCCGGCCCTGCCAGTCGAAGGTCTGCGTGGCGTAGCGCCAGCCGGCCGCGTCGTCGCCCTGCGGCAGCCAAGTTCCGTCAATCTCTGCCGGGTTCGACTGCTTGAAGGCGCGGCCCATCACGTCGTAGAAGGTCTCCCGGCCGCTGTACCTGACCTGCGTCCTAACGGGGTCGGGGTGGTCGGAGGCCGTGCCGATGACCCGGCCCGCGCCGTCGAGCACGCTCCAAGAGTGGCCCTCCGCCTTGTCCGCCTCCGCCTTCGAGTAGGCGTGGACGTAGGTCATGCTCGCCGGGTACTCGTAGCGCACCTTCGCCCCGTTGAAAACAACCGTGGCCTCCTTCAGGCGGTTGGCCGCGTCGTAGGTGAACGTCCGCTCGGAGTCCTTGAGGTCTTTCGTCTTCGTCACCAGCCCGCGGTCGAAGTCGTAGGTGGTCAGCGCCTTCTTCGGCTGGGCGAGGGCCGACTGTTCGGGGTCTGCCGCGGCCGTCGGGTAGGCGAAGGCGTTCCGGTTCACCCCGTCCGAGAATCTGTCGGCGTAGTCGGCGGTGCTCTTGTGCCCGGAAGCGTCGGCCGTGAAGACGACCGAGCCGCACGTGTCGTAGCCCGCACGGCTCTCCACGGACTTGGTCTGGTCGGCGGGGGCGTCCGCGTCCCAGCGGCGCACGCCCGTGACCAGCCCGCGGGTGGTGTAAGCCGTGCCGTAGGCCGGGTCGTGGCGGACGGGGTTGACGGGCGAGCCGGCGGAGTCGCGGGGGCTGACGAGGTGTTCGCCCCCCTCGTCGTAGGCGTAGGTCGCCTTCGAGAGCAGCTTCTCGGCGCCCGTGTAAGGGTCGAGGCCGTAGAGCCGCCGCTCTTTCACCAGCCCGACGAGCCGCTTCTGCGCGTACGCGCCCGCGGCCGTGATGCTGGGGCCGAGGTAGTCCACCTCGGAGCGCCGCCACACGGTCGCGGCGTCGGCCTTGTACTCGTAGACCTTCTTCGGCAGGCGGAAGGGCGAGTCGGCGGCCGTCAGGTACTCGACCCGCGTCCGGCGGCGGTTGCCGGCGTCGTCGTAGACGTTGGTCTCGGCGACGCGCGGGTTCTCGTCGAAACCCCGCGTCTCGTCATCCTGCTCCCACTCCGTCACGGTCTTCTTCTTCGGCGTCGCCGGCAGCGCCGCGCCCGCCGAGGAGAGCGCGTAGACTTCGGACTGCGTCGTCAGACCTTCGGCCCAGCCCGCGCCGTAAGTCTCCTTCACGACGGTCGTGCGGTCGGGCAGCGTCACTTGGCACGAGGCGAGGCCCGCCGCCCACGCCGAGTAGGTCGTCACGGCCTGTTCGTCGTCCGCGATGGTCTCGCCGGCCGACCCCCCGCCCCACTTCTCGGCCCAGTCGCCCACGTCCCCGTTCCAGTTCTCGGCCCACACCCGCCGCTCGGTGAAGCGCGGGCAGTCCGACTGCGCCGCGGCGGCCGCGTTACGCGCGCCGGGCACGTTGTACTCGACTGACGACAGAGGGTGCCGGTCGTCGGGCGCACCCGTCGCCGTCACGCTGTCGGCGGCGTAATGCGTGATCCGCCACACCTGCCCCCACGCCGTGTACTCGAACTTGTAGTGGGAGCCGTCGTCCAGCCCGACGCGTTCGACGACGGAGACGACCGAGCCGGGCGCGGCGCCGACCACCGACAGGTTCGAGAAGGATGGCTGGAGGGTGATGTCCCTGTAGCGGAAGGTCGCGTACAGGTGGGGGTCGCTGCCGGAGCCGTCGGCGCGCCGCCACGGTTGGCTGATCGAGACGAGGTTGCGGTAAGCGTCGTAGTTGAAGGTGACGGCGCGGCCCAGCGTGTCCACGACGTTGGCGAGCTGTCCGTCGTAGTCGTAGTCGGCCGTGAGGTAGTTGCCGTGGCGGTCTTTGACCTCGACGCACTTGTACTCGCCGGCGGCCGGCGCGAATCTGAGCCGCGTGCCGTCGGCCGAGCGCAAGAGCAGCGTCCCGCCCTCGTCGGTGAGTTGCAGGTAGGAGGAGTCGGCCGACTCGTAGACGTTCGACGCGCCGACCTGCCGCAACTCGACCCGCCCGCCCGAGGGCGTGATGAGCAGGTAGGAGTAGCGCGCGGGCTGCCCGGCGCGCTGGATGCGCGGGTTGTAAAACCTCGGCTGGACGGTGGGGAAGCCGAGGCGGAAGCCGGGGCCGGGGAAGCCGCGGTCGGCGTCGAAGGCGATGTCGCCGCCCTCCTTCGTCCACACGAGCGAGTTGTAGCTGAGCGAAAGCCCGAGGTCGAGGCCGGCCCTGCCCGGAAGGCTCAGGAGCGGGAGGCCCCAGTTGAAGTTGCGCGAGTAGGCGTCCGTGGCCCCGGTGCGGTTCAACGGCTCGACGCGCGCCGCCGCGAAGTCCGACCCCCACGCCCCGCCGGAGGCGTTCGAGGGCGCGGCCCCGCACAGCCGCCTTGCCTTCTCCGCCAACTCGCGCGCGCCGGCCAGCGCCTCGCGGACGCCCGCCTGCCCGTCCGGCCCCACCCGCGAAGTCCAGTAGTCCCACCCGCCCTGATCCGGCCCCCTCTGGAGGTAGGCCCAGTAGAGGTCGTAGACGAACTCACGCGCCGTCCGGTTGCGGGCGGCGTACTCGGCCGACCCGAACAGCGTCGCCCCGAGCGACCGCGTCTCGCCTTCGAGCGCCGCGAAGTCGGGGGCCGAGTCGAGGCGGGCGGCCCACGTCTGTAGCTCCGCCGGCGTCGGCGGCCTGCCGAGAGCGCCCCGGTAGAAGGCGCCGACGGACTGCCCGGCCGTCTTCCAGCACGGGTAGAGCCGGGCTTGCGGGACGACCTCCTTCGGCTGGCTCGGGCTCGACCAAGAGAGCTTGGCCGCCGCCCCGTGCCAGCGGTCGTAGAACTCCATCCTGATGTCGTACTCGCGCCCGGCGACGAGCGCGACTTGGCCCGACCATTCGGTCGTGCCCTGATCCTGCCACCTGTCTATGACCAGTCGCCCGTCGACCCACAGGCGGACGCCGTCGTCGGTCGTCGTGTGGAAGGTGTAGGTTTCGGAGTAGCGGGGCACGACCGTGCCGGCCCAGCGCACGGAGAACTCCTCGACCCCCATGCCGGGGGCCGGGGCGGAGAGGTTCCATGAGAAGTCCACTTTCGCGTCGGTGCGCGTCAGCTTCCGGCCGGTCAGGTCGGCGTTGTCGAAGTAGTGACCCGCGAGGCCCGTGCCCGGTTTGAGCGGGGCCGTCGTGTACTGAAAGTTGAGCGGGACGTACCCGTTGCCGGCCGCCCCGGCCGGCCCCCACGTCAGCCCGCCGTTGGTCGTGTAGACGCCGTGGCGGACGCTCGCCGCCGTGGTCGTCGTCAGCGCCGTCCCCGCGTAGTTGTAGAAGTAGACGCCGCCCGTCTCGTTGCTCACCACCAAGTAGTCGGCGTAGGCGTCGAGGGTGACGGGCGAGGCGAGCGGGGCGTAGACGAAGCGCCCGCCCGCGCAGCCGGCGAGCGAGACCGCGGCGGCCGCCACCGTCGCGTTGTCGGAGGCGCGCACGAGGCGCAGGTCGCGGCTGCCCGTGCTGCCGGCGACGCAGATGCGCCCGAGGCTGCTGACGCTGAGCGGCCGGCCCGCGGTCGTGATCTTCATGCCCGTCCAGCCGGGCGCGTCCGCGCGCTGCGGGCCGAGCGTCATCCCCGTGACGAACGCCTGCGGCGACTGCCCGACGGCGCGCCACGCCTCGACCTCGACGACGCGGCTGTGGCCGCTGCCGCGCGCGGCCGTCACCAGCACGCGGAGCTTGCGCGTCGTGAGCGGCGCGAAGGTGAGCCGCCGCCAGACCTTCGTGTTGCCCGTGACGGCCCCGCCCGGCACCGTCGCCCACGCCGAGCCCGTCCAGTACTGCACCTCGAAGTCTATGAGGCCGTAGACGGCGGCCGCCATCCCCTCGGTCGGCTCCTGCGGCGTCTGGTAGTTGTCCTGAAGCGAGTAGATGTCCACCTCGTCTATCGTCTCGTCGCCGGCGAAGGTGACCTCCGCCCAGTCGGGGTAGGAGTTCTGCGTCCCGTCCGTCCACCAGTTGCCGACCGCCGGGTCGCCGCCGCCCCGGCCCGTCCGCTCGCCGTTGATGACGGACGAGGCGCGGCGCGTCGAGTCGTAGACCGAGGAGACGGCGGCCGCCCCGCCGTTGGCCGAGAGCGCGACGTTCGTCCGCGCCAGCGAGAGCAGCGACCCGAGCTCGTCCGCGGACAGCACGCGGTCGTAGACGCGCACGTCATCGAGCGCGCCGTCGAAGTGGCCGTAGATTTGCCCGCCGAGGTCGGTCGTCTGCGCGTGGACGTAGTTCTTCGGGCTCGTCAGCCCCGTCCTGACCAGCGTCCCGTTGAGGTAGAGGCGGGGCTGCCGGTTCTCGTAGACGACCGCCACGTGCGTCCAGCCCGAGAGCGCCGCTTGGTGGACGAGCGTCGCGGGCATGTAGCCGTTGGCGTGCTCGTAGACGCTAACGCCGTTCGTGCCGACCGAGACGCCAGCCCCGGCGTGGCCCGCCCCCCACGCCCCGTCGCCGACCCTCGGCCAGACGGCGTAGCGCTGCCCCGAGGTGCCGGCGTACCCGGACGCGGACTGCGCGTCGATCTGGTGCGCGGACTCCGGCTTGGCCCAGAAGGCGAGGGTGAAGTTGTTGGCGACGGCCGAGAGGCCCGGCGTGCCGGCGATGCTCACCCGGTCGTCCGTGCCGTCGAAGGTGAGCGCGCCGGGGCCGACCTTGCCCGGAAACCAAGCGGCCCCGACGAGCGCCCCGGCGTTGCCGCCCCCGGTCGAGTCCGAGGCGGTCGCGGCCGCGCCCTCGTCGAACTCCCAGTGGGCCGCGAGGCCCCCGGCCTGCGCGAGCGGCGCTGCGGTCGCAACCGCCGCGTAGTCTCCGCGACCGGTGTCCGATACGGCGGGAAGCGAGCCGGCGAAGGGCGCGTCGGAGACGGCATAGCCGGCCCCGCGGAAGAAGTCGAAGGCGGGGACGGCGAAGCCGGGCCGCCCGCCGTTCGAGACCGAGGCGGCGACAAAGAGCAGCGCTTGTGCGGTGTGGGCCAAGAGGCTGCTCTCACCGCCGGCGGCTTGCGCGGCCTCGGTAGGCGTCGGGGTGGGCGTCGGGGCGGGGGGCGGCGGCGGGTCGAGGTCGTCGTTGCAGCGC
>DATMVI010000154.1:0-2163 GCA_035563275.1 Pyrinomonadaceae bacterium | reverse complement strand
CGGGCTCATGCCGAACTCGGCCACCATCCGGCGCGCGATCTCGACGGCGCGCTCGATGTCGTTCGACGCGCCGGCCGTCATCGTGTCGAGCAGGAGCATCTCGGCCGCGCGCCCGCCGAGGAGCATCGCGATCTGGTCTTCGAGGTACTCGCGCTTCTTCATCAGCCGGTCGCGCTCGGGGAGCGCCTGCGTGACGCCGAGCGCGCGGCCGCGCGGCAGGATCGAGACTTTATGAATCGGGTCGCCGTGCTTGACGGCGAGGCCGACGGCGACGTGGCCCGCCTCGTGGACGGCCGTCGCGTAGCGCTCCTCGTCGTCCATCAGAAAGCCCTGCCGCTCGACGCCCATCAGGATTTTGTCGCGCGCGTACTCGACGTGGCGGCGGCCGACGGCCTCCGAGTCGTCGCGCGTGGCGGCGATGGCCGCCTCGTTCAGAAGGTTGGCGAGGTCGGCGCCCGAAAAGCCGGGCGTGCCGCGCGCGATCCACGTCAGGTCGAGTTCGTCTTCGAGCTTCAACCGGCGCGCGTGGACGCGCAGGATTTGCTCGCGGCCGCGCATGTCGGCGAGGTTGACCATGATCTCGCGGTCGAAGCGGCCCGGCCGCGTGAGCGCGGGGTCGAGGATGTCGGGGCGGTTCGTCGAGGCGATGACGACGACGCCGCTCGTCTGCGCGAAGCCGTCCATCTCGACGAGGAGCTGGTTCAAAGTCTGATCCTGATCGGCCGAGGCCGAGTCGCCGCCGCGACCGCGCTTGCGGCCGAGCGCGTCGATCTCGTCGATGAAGATGACGCAGGGCGCGAGCTTGCGCGCGCGCGCGAAGAGGCGGCGGACGCGGGCCGCGCCGAGGCCGGCGAACTTCTCCTGAAAGCTCGAACCCGAGACCGAGAGGAAAGGCACTTGCGCCTCGCCGGCGGCGGCGCGCGCGAGCAGGGTCTTGCCCGTGCCCGGGGGGCCGCAGAGCAGGATGCCGCGCGGCGCGCGCCCGCCGAGGCGGCCGAACTTCGAGGGGTCGCGCAGGAACTCAATCGTCTCGGCCAGCTCGGAGCGCGCCTCGTCGACGCCCGCCACGTCGGCGAACGTCACGGCCTCGCCGCCGGCCTGCTCGGGCTGGTAGTCCTTGCCATGGCCCATGCTGGCGTAGACGCGCCAGCCGACGAAGCCGAGGATGAGCAGGGTGATGACGGGCAGCGAGTAGTTGAAGAGGGTGATGAGCGCGCCGGGCCTGAGCGACTGGTACTCGACCTGCACCTTGTGGCGCGCGAAGGCCGAGGCCACCTCCTGCTGCGCCTGCTGGTTGGCGACGATGGCCTGCGAGACCGTGCCGTCGGCGGCGACGACCGAGACCAGCTCGCCCTCGACGCGGACGACGGCCGCCGCCGCCCCGCCCGTCTCGGCCAGCTCGCGCAGTTGCGTGTAGTTGATGTGGTTGATGACCGGCTGTCGCTTATGCTGGAAGATTTGGAAGCCGACGACGGCGAAGAGCGCGGCGAGGGCGAGCGCCGCGGCCGTGACAGACATGTAGGCTTTCTGCGTACGGGGGATGAGACGTGAAAACGGCATAAGACCTCGTCTAAGGATTGGGGGCGGCGTCCGGGGGAACGACGATCCTTCTGTAAAGTGAATTTGCTGCTGAGAAACCGCTTCAGGAAGTGGCCGAAGGTCGGAAGCCTGAGGCCGCGCCGAAGGGCCGCGCGTGTCAGGAAGCGTCCGCCGGCGGCGGACATCCTTCACAATCTACCAGCCGACCGACGGTTAAGTCCAGCGGAAAGTACGTGCTGCGAGCGCCCGAAACGGTTTGCCGTTCGTCCGATGAGGCCGAAGCCCTCCCGGTTGCCGCGCCCCGGCGCAAGGTCGAAGACTGTCAAAGCGTCGGCCCGTAACCGTACACTTCCGGGCAGGGCGGCGACGCTACGTTTCGATACAAAGCGGCGCGGCGAGAACTCGCGAGATGGCCGGCCGGGGGCGAAAAGCTTTGAAATTCGGGCTTTGATGGGCGGGGGCGGGACTGCGCGGGTGGTGGCATGGGCGTTGCACAAACGGTTGGCGAGTTGGCGGTTCAGTCGAACCGAAAAAACCTTTGACTGACGCGCAAAAGGAGAACGTAAAAATGTTGTGGACGATTCTGGTAGTGCTTCTGATCCTCTGGCTTCTCGGGCTGGTGAG
>DATMVI010000153.1:0-2913 GCA_035563275.1 Pyrinomonadaceae bacterium | reverse complement strand
CCGCGCCCGCCTCGGCGAAGATGTCGTCCGAGGGGCACTCGTCGAGCGCGAGGCGCAGCGCCATCCGGAGGCCGCGCACCGTGCCGCGCGCCTGAAAGAAGGCGGGCGCGTGTTTGATGAAGAGGCGGCGGCGCGTCTCGTCCCACGTCGGGTCGAGGGCCACGCCGAGCCAGCCGGCCAGCCACTCCAAAGTCTCGGCCGGCGCGCTCCGCACGTCGAAGAGCATCTGCGCCGCCGCGATGCGGTCTTCGAGTGAGGTGTAGACGCCCTCGAAGTTCGAGAGGAAGCGGTCGAGGAAGGAGGCCGACGCCGGGTCTTCGCGGTAGACGGCCGGCAGGTAGTTTTCGAGGTAGGAGAAGCGCGGGTAGTAGGCGCGAAGCTGACGCAGGCGCGGCGTCGTCCGCCCGTTGCCGCGGAGCGTCAGTCGCAGTTGGAGGAAGCGGCCGCGGGCGCGCTGGAAGAGCAGCTCCCACGTGGCCTCGCCGCGGGCCGCGCCGCGCCGGTCGGCGAAGGGCAGCTCGGAGGAGGAGCGCGCGTAGAGTTGTGGCTCGGGCTGCCACTCGGACTCGGCCAGCGCGCGCTCGTCGTTGGCCGCGCGGCTCTCGACCGAGACCGAGGTCTCGGGCGGCAGGCAGGCGTCAATCATCAGGCGGTGCCACACGCAGTCCGGCTCGCGCCCGTCGAAGGCGCGCGGCCCGGCGCCCTCCTCGGCCCCGCCCGAACCGAGCGGCGTGTAGAGCGTCGCCTCGGGCAGGTAGCGCGGGCGCTTCTGCTCGACGAGCGGAATCCAGCCCTCGTTGAAGTCGTAGAACAACTGCGCGCCGACGGCGACCAGCCCCTTGCCGCCGAAGTTGCGCATCGGCAGGTAGTCGGGCAGAGGCTCCAGCTCCAGACAGTCGTCGCGCTCCGAGAGGGCGAAGGCGAAGACCTGATTGCCGTCCTCGGCGGCGAGGTAGAGGCGGTCGGAGACCTGACCTTCGGGGCCGGCGTGCGCGGGCACGTAGGCGAAGTCGAAGGCGGTCAGGCGGAAGGCCGGGCGGTCGGCGGGCCGCATCAGCCGCTCCATGCGGCCGGCCGAGGCGGCGCGACCCAACTGCCGCTGGAAGCGGTAGCGGTAGACGAGCGAGAAGCGCCCCGAAGGGTTGCGGTCGAGGACGAGCACGGAGCCGTCGGGCAGCGCCTCGATCGAGATGGGGTCGTCGGCCGTGAGCGGCGACGCGGAGTCGAGCGTGAGGCCGGAGGGGAAGGTGCGCGGCGGCGTGCGCCGCTCCGGCCCCGCGCCGCGCGGCTGGAAGTCGTCGCGCCCGCCCGCCTCCAGCGTCGTCTCCTCCTGCTCCCGGCCGACGACGTTGAAGCGGCGGTCGAGCGCCCAGAAGCGCCGGTTGTCGCGGTCGAGAATCCAGAGGCCGCCCTGCGCGCCGGCCGCCATGTCGAAGGGCGCGAAGGGAACCCCGTCGGGCCACACGAGCCGCGCGGGCGAGTCGTCGGCGTAGAGGTCGAAGACGAGCAGGCCGGCCGGCTCAAGCACGCCGACGACGAGGTACTGGTCGGCCGTCACCGCGAGGCCGCGCAGGCGCAGCGGCTCAAGGGCTTCGACCTCGCGGGGGCGGAACTCGCCCGCGTCCGCCGTCGCCGCCGGCGCCGCGGATGCCGGCGGCGGCCAGAAGATCTCGACCTTCCGCGACTCTTCGCGGTAGACGAAGACGCGGCGGGCCGTCGAGTCCACCCAGTACCAGTCGCCGTAGCGGTCGCGGGCCGCGCCGCGCCGGAAGGCGAGCGAGGGCGGCGTGTCCTTCGGCGGCGCGTTGAACTGGAAGAGGAGCGGGCGCAGGGTCAGCTCCGCGCGCTCCGCGTTCCACGCGAGGTCGGCCGCCTCGGCCTCCTCGGGCGGCGAGGCTTCGGCCGCGCGCACCCTCACCCGCCCGTCCGTGCAGGCGGCCCAGTCGTCCTCGCCGAGCAGCAGGTGGAATCTGGTTCCGTTAACGTCCAACGCCTTAACACTCCTCAGGAATCGTGGGCACGGGCAGGACGACCGGCGGCGCGGGGCCGCCCGGCTCGCCGGGGCCTTCGGGCGAGCCGGGGCCGCCCGGCAGCCCGGCGCCCTGACCGCGCAGGGCGTCGAGGTCGAGCGCCTCGCCCACCGTCACCGAGATGCCCATCACGCGCGGCAGCTCAAGCCCCGTCATCGTGATCTGGGTCGAGGCCGGCAGACTCCCCTCGGCGATGAAGACATCGTTGACCGAGAGCACGCCCGGGACGCGGCTCGCGACGGCCAGCACCTCGCGGTCGGCGACGGGCTTGCGGAGCGGCCAGCCCTTCTCCATGCCGGCGAGCCGCGTCGCGTCCGCCCCGCGCTCGGCCAGCGGCGCGAGGAAGCGCAGGACGGCGCGGCGCACCGCCTCGCGCACCTCGGCCAGCCCGACGCCCGCCACGACGTTGATGCCCATCGAGACCCAGATCGGCTTGTAGGCCGGCCCGCGCAGAAAGATTTCGGTCGTCACGAGGCGGCGCGGGTTGAGGTGCGCGCAGACGGCGTCGAGGAAGAGCTTGTCGGGCAGCGGCGCGGCGGGCTGCGCCGGGTCGTAGCTCGGGATGACCATGACGGTCACGGCCCCCGGCGCGTCGCCCGGCTCGTTCGGGACGAGTTCGGGGTTGTAGGCCGGGATGATCTCGACGCGGCCGATGTCCACGCCGGGCGCGCGCCGCACGATGGCCTCGAAGTCCGAGGCGCTGACCAGACGGTCGCGGTGTTGCAGGTAGCGGGCGATCTGCTTCTCGCCCTCGGCCGCGGTCTCGCCGCGCGCGCCGCGCCAAGTCCTGACCGGGTTGGTCACGCGCACGCCGGCCGGCAGCGCCGCGCCCGCGCTGATCGAGCCGGCGGCGACGTTGCCGGCCGCGCCCACCCCGTAGTCG
>DATMVI010000152.1:0-7973 GCA_035563275.1 Pyrinomonadaceae bacterium | reverse complement strand
CTGGAGGAGAGCGCCTCGACCTTCGCCGACTCTCAGGACGTGGGCTACCTCGTCAACGCGGCGCGCGTCAGCGTCGTCGGCACGCCCTACCAGTACCACCGCAACCTGACCTTCACCTACCTGAACGAGCAGCCTGACCTGCTCCACGACCGCCCGGCCTACGTGCTGACGGCCGAGGTGCCGGCCGCGGGCGGCGGCGGGACGGTGCCGGTCACGGTCGTCCTCAACCACACCAAGTCGCTCATCGCCGTGGACAGCCAGCAGCCCCGCGCGGGCGGCGGCACCGAGGGCGCGCGCAACCGCGAGAAGCGGCGGCTTCAGGCCGAGGACATCGCCGACCTCGTCGAGTCTCTGGCGGGCGAGAACCTCGTCGTCCTCGGCGACCTCAACGCCTTCGACTTCAACGACGGCCTGACCGACGTGGTCGGGACGCTCAAGGGCGGGCCTGCGCCGGCCGAGCAGGTCGTCGAGCCGAGCGTTGACCGCTGGGATCACACGCTGACGAACCTGCTCTCGAAGCTCCCCGCCTCCGAGCGTTACTCCTACGTCTTCGAGGGCAACGCGCAGGTGCTCGACCACGTCCTCGTCAACGACCGGATGCTGGCGCGCAACACGCGCTTCGCCTACGCGCACTACAACGCCGACTTCCCCGACTCGTTCGCCGCCGACACGACGCGGCCCGAGGCGCTCTCCGACCACGACGCGCCGGTCGCCTACTTCGCCCTGCCCAACGCCGACCTCTCCGTGACGAAGACCGTCGCGGGCGGCGCGACCGTGGTCTCGGGCTCGAACGCGACCTACAACGTCACGGTCTCGAACAACTCGGCCGACGACGCGGCGGGCATCGTCATGACCGAGAGCATCCCGGCCGGGACGACGCTGGTCTCCTTCGTCGCCCCGTCCGGCTGGAACTGCGCGGCCACGCCCACCGCGCTCAACTGCGCGGCCACCTCGATGCCGGCGAACTCCAGCGCCGCCTTCGCGGTGGTCTTGAACGTGGACTGCGCGACGGGCGACGGCGCGACCGTGACGAACACGGCCTCCGTCACCTCCGCGACGCCCGACTTCGACACGTCGAACAACACCGACTCCGAGAGCGTCACGGTCTCGAACCCGGCCCCGGTCATCTCGGCCGCGTCCGTGGACAAGCCCGTGCTCTCGCCGCCCAACCACCAGATGGTTGACGTGGCGGTCAACTACACCGTCGCCGACAACTGCGGCACGCCGGTGGTCACGCTGAGCGTCACGTCGAACGAGCCGGAGAACGGCGCGGGCGACGGCAACACCGCGCCCGACTGGGAGGTGGTCGACGCCCACCACGTCCGCCTGCGCGCCGAGCGCTCGGGCGGCGGCACGGGCCGCGTCTACACCATCACCATCACGGCCACCGACACGGCCGGCAACTCTTCGAGCCAGACCGTGACGGTCACCGTCCCGAAGGGCAACAAGAAGTAAGCCGCCCGCGCGGCTCCGGACCGAAGGGGAGGGGAGGCAGGTGCCTCCCCTCCCCCTTTTTTCGCCCGCGCGGCCCGCCGGCCGGCCCCCGCAATCGGGCGCGTTCGGGGCCGGTCGCGGCCCCCTTCCGGGGCCCGTCCGGGCGCGAAATTTCCCGCGAAATTCCGGGCCGCTTCCGCCCCGCGGAAAAGTTTCGCCCGCCCCTCCCTTTAACCTTGCGCGGGCCGTGGAAATGTAGTATTTAACATGCCGTTTACGCTGTCGTAAGACCCGCGAAACCGACTCCCCTTAAGGTACGGTTTTCGGTTTTTCATCCTTATCATCTTTCACTGCCAACAAGGTAAAATCAGCGGCTTTCGGGGGCCCCGGGAGCAGGGTTCCGGCCCGCGAACCACCTCCAGAACTCTTAAGCAAGAAAAGGAAGAACTATGTCGAAACATCCCCTCCGCCAGTCGGCCTTCAGGCTGGTACTTCTCTGCTGCTGCCTCGCCCTCGGCGCGGCGCAGGCTCTCGCCCAGTCGCAGGCGAGCACCGGCCAAATCTCCGGCGTCGTCAGCGACACGGCGGGCGCGCTCGTGCAGAACGCGACCGTACGCGTCCTCAACACCCAGACCGGCCTCGAGCGCACGGTCACGACGAGCAACGAGGGTCTGTACCAAGTCGTCCTGCTCCCGTCCGGCACCTACAACGTGACGGCCGAGGCCGCCGGCTTCCAGCCCGTCACGGTCGAGGGCGCGCAGGTCACCGTCGGCGGCAGCACGGACGTTAACCTCACGCTCGGCGCGGGGGCCGTGCAGGAGAGCGTGACGGTCACGTCCGAGGCGGTCGAGACGACCCGGCCCGAGGCCGACGCCGTCGTCAATCAGGAGCTGATCGACAACCTGCCGATCAACGGCCGCCGCTTTCAGGACTTCGTGACCCTGACGCCGACGGCGCAGGTTGACCCCTCGCGCGGCCAGATTTCCCTGTCGGGCCAGCGCGGCATCAACGCCAACATCAACATCGACGGCGTCGACTACAACCAGCCCTTCTTCGGCGGCATCCGCGGCGGCGAGCGCTCGAACAACGCCTTCACCATCCCGCAGGAGTCGATTCAGGAGTTTCAGGTCGTGCCCGCCGGCTACACGGCCGAGTTCGGGCGCTCGACGGGCGGCCTCGTCAACGCCGTCACCAAGTCGGGGACGAACGACATCAACGGCTCGGCCTTCTACCTCGTCCGGCCCAAGCGCCTCGCCTCCCTGAACGCCTTCGAGCAGGAGGCCGCGCCGACGCAGCATCAGGTCGGCGGCTCCATCGGCGGCCCGATCATGGAGAACCGCTGGTTCTACTTCGGCTCGGTCGAAGTCCAGCGCGTCAAGAACCCGCGCGCCGTCCTCTTCGACCGCCTCGTCGGCTTCACGCCGTCGGCCAACGGGCTGGAGGCCTTCAACTTCTTCCGCGCGCAGGAGCAGCCCTTCGAGCAGACCAACGACGCGGAGGCCTTCCTCATCCGCACCGACTATCAGATGAGCGACGCGCACCGCTTCAACCTCCGCTACAACTTCAGCCGGAACGAGGCGCTGAACGCCAACTCGGTCGGCAACCAGCTCCAGCCGACGACGACCAGCGCGCTCTCGAACAACGGCACCGAGCAGGATCGCACGCACACCTTCGTCGGCCAGATGACGAACATCTTCAGCTCCAGCGTCGTCAACGAGCTGCGCGGCCAGTTCGCCTACGAGCAGCGCCCGCGCATCGCCAACGTCGAGCAGACGACGGTCGAGAGCAACATCGGCAACATCGGCACGGTCTCGTTCCTCCCGAACAGCCAGTCGGACAAGCGCTTCCAGATCGCCGACAACGTGACGTGGACGAACGGCAACCACACCTTCAAGTTCGGCGGCGAGTTCAACCACGTCTCGGCCGAGCAGGACTTCGGCTTCGACCAGTTCGGCCGCTTCATCGTCTCGGGCGCCTTCGGCGGCACGAGCGAGGCCACCGGCCTCGGCCGCCTGCTCGACATCCTCTCGGCCGGCGGCGCCGTCAACCGCTTCGACCAGCCCTCGAACGTCGTCCGCTACCAGAAGCAGATCGGCAACCTCAACGTCGCCATCGAGTCGGACGAGGTGGCCTTCTTCGCGCAGGACTCGTGGCGCATCCGCCCCAACTTCACGCTCCAGCTGGGCCTGCGCTGGGAGGGGCAGTACAACTCCGAGCCCGACGCCTCGAACACGGCGCTCGTCAACACCGTCAGCAACCGCACCTTCCCCGTCGGCTACAGCAACATCAACCCGGGCTTCATCCCCGACAGCGCCAACCAGTGGGCGCCGCGCTTCGGCTTCGCGTGGGATCCGTTCAGCGACTCGCGCACCGTGGTGCGCGGCTTCGCCGGCCTCTACTACGCGCGCACGCCGCTGCTGCTCTTCTCCGACCCGATCGGCACGTTCCGCACCCCCCCGGGCAACCTCTCGGTGACGCTGCCCTTCGCCATCCCGGCCGGCAACCCGAACGCGAGCTGCAACACGGTCTACTGCCAGTTCCTCCGGGTCGGCATCGACCTCAACACCACGCCGCTCGACGCGCTGCCGAACCTCTCGACCGCGCAGCTCAACGCCATCGCCGCCTCGCTCGGCCTCGCCATCGACCCGAACCGCGGCGCGCAGCCGCAGTTCATCGCGGCCGACTTCCGCAACCCGAAGTCGGCGCAGGCCGGCCTCGGCGTCGAGCACGAAATCTTTAACGGCGTCGTCGTCGGCGCGGACTTCACCTACGTCAACACCGTCTACCTCCAGCGCAACCGCGACATCAACCTGCCGGCCCCGATCATCCTCCCCGGCGACCCGGCGCAGCGCCCGTCCTTCCTCACCGGCGGCCAGACGCGCCCGATCCCCTCGCTCGGGCAGGTGCAGGTGCGCGAGTCCACGGCCCGCTCGCTCTACCGCGCGCTCACGCTGCGCACGGTGGTTCGCCGCGGCTGGGGCACGATCAACGCCTTCTACACGCTCTCGAAGTCGCTCTCGGACGACGACAACGAGCGCAGCTCGGGCGGTTCGAGTCTGGAGAACGTCTTCGACCTGCGCAGCGAGTACGGCGACTCCGACCTCGACCGGCGCCACCAGTTCGTCGCCAGCCCGCTCTTCTACCTGCCCTACGGCTTCGAGTTTTCGAGCGCCATCCGGCTGCGTTCGGGCCGCCCCATCGATGTCGGCGTCGGCAGCGACCTGAACGCCAGCGGCGGCTTCGGCCGCGACCGCCCCTTCAGCGCGCCGGGCGTGCCCTTCGCGCGCAACGCCTTCCGCAACCGCGGCTCGAAGGACGTGGACGTGCGCATCCAGAAGCGCTTCAACTTCGGTGAGGACGCGCGCCTCATCCTCTCGGCCGAGGTCTTCAACATCTTCGGCATCGACAACATCGAGCTGGCCGGCACGACCGTCACCAACTTCTGCTCGACGGGCGCCGGCCTGCCCCCGATCAACCGCTGCGGCCTCGACGGCCCGAACAACATCAACTTCCTCCAGATCAGGGAGCAGAACCCGGCCAGCGCGCGCTTCGGCGAGTTCCTCCTCAACAACAACGCCGGCGCCCCCCGTCAGGTGCAGCTCGGCGCGCGCTTCCAGTTCTAAACGAACCCGGAGCCGCAACACTCGAAGGGCGCGCCCACCGCGGGCGCGCCCTTCTTTTCTGCGGCGTGGGACTCGACGCAAAAGCAGCGGGGCCGGGAATCATCCCGGCCCCGCTGCTTCTTAACGGAGACGAATGCCGCGCGCCCGCAGGCCCCGGCAGGCCTCTCTGGGTCTTTAGTTCGCCGCCCCGGAGGTCGAGGTGTTGAAGAAGGTCGTCGCCTCCAGCACGTCCACGGGGGCGGTGATCTCCGGCTCGACGAAGGGACGCCGCGCCTCGCCCTCGGCGGCGCGCGCCGCGGGGCGCGGCTCGGTCTCGGGCTTGCTCTGCGGGTTGTGATCCATACTGCTCTCCGTGTTTCGAGGTGGTTAACGCGTGCCGGCGCATTGTACATGAACGGCGGCGCGCGAGTCGAGACTTTAGTCCGCGCGCCTTGTCCGGAGAAGAGGCGCGAGGGCCGGCGCGCGTGTACGGAAACGGACGCCCGCGCCCGCGCCGCCGTCGGCGCGAAAGCCCCGCGCCGTCGCCCAATCCCCGCCCGCTTCAAAGACTTCGCCGCGGCGCGCGAATAAAACGGCGGGGTGGCATGGGCGTTGCCAAAGTCAACTGCGAACACAGGTGGTGTGCTCAATCGTCAGTTGAGTCTTTTAACTTGAAGGAGGGTTAAGAAACATGGGCGCTCCGAACAGGGACGAAGTGGAAGGCAAATTCGATCAGGCGAAGGGTTCGATCAAGGAAGGCTTCGGCCGCGCGACCGGCGACGAGGAGATGGAGGCCGAGGGCACGGCCGACAAGGTCAAAGGCGACTTGCAGGAGGGCTGGGGCGGAACCAAGCGCAAGGTCGGCGACATCATGGAAGATGTCGGCGACGCCATCCGCCGCTAACGGGCGGCCGACCACAATCCGCAACCGACGAGGCCGCCGCGCGACTCCGCAAGAGTCGCGCGCCGGCCTCGATTCTTAAAAGCCGTGAATCGTAAATCGCGAATCGAAAAAGCGGTCGTCAGTTATCGGCCATCAGCCGTCAGTCATCGGTCGTCAGTTCTTCGTCTTTACCGACGACTGAAAACTCCTCTTCACGATTCACGGCTTTCTCCTACTCCTGCCTGACGTGCTCCGCGCCGAGGTCGGTGAGCAGCTTTTCGAGCTGGTCGGCCTCCTCGTCGGTCTTCGCCTCGACGCCGATGAGGATGCCGCCGGAGCGCAGAGAGGCGTCGTAGACCTTCGCGCGGTGCTCGGGGATGCCGGCCCCGACGAGCGCGCCGATGAGGCCGCCGGCCGCGCCGCCCGCGCCCGCGCCGGCGAGCGCCGCCGCCAGCGGCCCGGCCACCACCAACCCGAGGCCCGGCAGAAGGATGTTCGTGCCGACCGCGGCGATGGCCGCCAGCACCGCCCCGACGCCGCCGCCCACGGCCGCGCCGATGCCGAGGCCGTCGGCCGCGTGCGTCCCGGTCTCGATGGCGAACTCCTTGTTCTTGGTCGCGTCGGACATGAGCACGCTGATGTCGTCGCGCGTGTAGCCGCGCTTGATGATCGCGTCAACGGCCGCCTCGGCGGCCACGCGCGTCTTGAATGCTCCCGTGACAAGCTTTGCCATAACCTTTGCCATAACCACTCTCCTCAAACCTTCCGGCCCGGCCTCGGCCGGGCGCAATTCGACCGCGAGGAACACCCTCCGAAGGGCAAACCTCGTGCCGATTCCGCCCGGCCGCCGCGAAATCAACCCCGGAAACGCACAGGCGCGGTGAAGGAAAGGCATGACTATCTTTTAACCGTGCCTGCGCGCCCCGGCGTTTAATTCCCCGGTTCCGGGATGACCGCGGGGCCCGGCGCCGCGACGTACCAAAGCCAAACAAAAACGGCGCTTGTGTCTCGTTTTGTCCGCCCCGTCGGCGCGTAAATCGGGCCTTCGGCCGCTGGAATGAGGCGTGCCTCAACGAGCTTCGGGAATCGACTTCGGAGGGAGAAAAGCGTTTGCTCAAAGCGGTCATCTTCGACATCGACGGCACGCTCGTGGACTCGGTCGACCTGCACGCCCGCGCGTGGCAGGAGGCGTTCGCGCGCTTCGGCAAGCAGGTGGAGTTCGAGCGCGTGCGCTACCAGATCGGCAAGGGCGGCGACCAGTTGATGCCGGTCTTCTTCACGCGCGCCGAGCTGGACGAGTTCGGCGAGGAGATGGAGGAGTTCCGCGGCCGACTCTACAAGCGTGATTACCTTCAGCGCGTGCGCGCCTTCCCGCGCGTGCGTGACCTCTTCGAGCGCGTGCGCCGGGACGGCCGCCGCATCGTGCTCGCCTCCTCGGCGAAGCAGGACGAGCTTCAGGAGTACAAGCGCATCGCCGACATCGAAGACCTCGTCGAGGACGAGACCTCGGCCGACGACGCCGAGAAGTCCAAGCCGCACCCCGACATCTTCGAGGCCGCGCTCGCGCAGCTGCGCGGCGTCTCGGCCGCCGAGGCCGTCGTCGTCGGCGACACGCCCTACGACGCCGAGGCGGCCGGCAAGATCGGCCTCCGCACCGTCGGCCTCCTCTGCGGCGGCTTCCCCGCCGAAGACCTGCGCGCGGCCGGCTGCGTCAGTCTCTACGAAAGCCCCGCCGACCTCCTCGCGCGCTACGACGACTCGCCCCTCGCGGCGAACGCGTCGGCCGCCGGGCAGGATTAAAGTTGCCACAAGCGACACGGTGAGGAAGACAAAGAATCGTCTGAGGGCGAGAGGCGGGCGGTTCACCCGACGCCGAGGCGAACCGCCCGCCTCTCCCTCTCACACTTTTTCTCCCGCCTCCCCGCGCCCCCGTGTCTCCGCGGCTAATCTTTCTGTAAACTACCTTCCCGTGAGAATCCTTCAGGTCAGCTCGGCGCGCGCCTTCGGCGGGGGCGAGCGGCACGTCGCCGACCTCGCGCGCGGGTTGGCCGCGC
>DATMVI010000151.1:0-7453 GCA_035563275.1 Pyrinomonadaceae bacterium | reverse complement strand
AAGAGCGCCGCCACCGACACCAGCGCCGAGATCAGGAACAGCGCCGAGTGGACGGCGTTGCGCGCCATGACGGTCAGCAGCCCCGCCACCAGCGCGGCCAGCCCGAAGACCCAGAAGAAGACCGATTCCCAGCCGGAGAGGATCATAGTGATGGGTGGCGGGCGCGGAACCGGACGGGGGCGCTTTCAATTCATCGCCCCGCGCCCCGCTTCCCGCCCTGCCTTCAAGCTTCAAACTTCCGCGTCTCGCGCCCCTGCTCCAGCATCTCGCGGTTCCAGACGAAGCCGGCGCGGGAGTAGGTGGCCAGCTCGAACTCCTGCGTCAGTTCGAGGCAGGCCGTCGGGCACGCCTCCTGACAGAGGGCGCAGAACATGCAGCGCGAGGTGTCGAAGATGAACTCGTCGAGGACTTTCTTCTTGCGCGGCTTGCCGCCGACCATCATCTCGATGTCCATCGGGATCACGTCGATGCAGTCCTCGGGGCAGGCGAGCGCGCAGAGGTTGCAGGCGATGCACAGAGACTCGTGCGTCTCCGGGTCCATGTTGAGGCGCGGCGCGCCGTGGAAGCGCGGCGCGACCTGCGGCCGCACCTTCGGGTACTGCTCGGTGTAAATCCCGTAGCCGCGCACCGAGTCCTTGTCGCGCAGCGCGCCGATGTTGAACTTCAGCGTCAGCCTCAGGCCGTCGATCAGATCGACCATGAAGAAGCGCTTCAGCTTCTCCCTCCACGTCGGCTGCGGGACTTGTACGAGCGGCATAAGAACTCCCCGGAGACGTAAAATCGCGACCCGTCAGGCGCGAATCGCGTTCGCGCGCCTGCGGCCTGAGCCGTAAATCGAAAGCGGCGCCGGCCACCGCGATCCACGGCCCACGGCCTTTACCCTTCCGCCTTGACCGGCACGGCCGGCGCGCCCTTCGGCGCGTTGACGAGGCGCACGCGGCTGCGCTGCTTCCTCAGGTTGAAGTCGTGCGAGCGCCAGTTGATGGCCGAGAGCGCGGCGGCCGCGAGGAGCAGGCCGCCCCACCCGAAGGCGGCGACCACGCCCTTGCCGGCCGCCGTCAGGTTCAGCCCCGCCGCGAGCGACTCGACCGTGTCGAGGCCGCGCCAGCCGTCGAGCGCCTGCGCGACGAAGACGGCCAGCGCCGTCCACACGATGTTGATGAGCGCGGCCGGGATCATCCACTTCCAGCCCAAGTCCATGAGCTGGTCGTAGCGGTAGCGCGGGAACGTCCACCGCGCCCAGAAGTAGACGTAGAGCAGCACCGCCATCTTGACGATGAAGACGGCGAGGCTCAGGAAGACGTAGAGGTTGTTGTAGCCGCCGGCGAGCCGCAGCACGCCGGGGAAGTACCACCCGCCGAAGAAGACGGCCACGGCCACGGCCGAGACCACCACCATCGCCGCGTACTCGGCCATGAAGAAGAGCGACCAGCGCATCCCCGAGTACTCGGTGTGGAAGCCGGCGACGAGCTCCGACTCGGCCTCGGGCAGGTCGAACGGCGCGCGGTTGTTCTCGGCGATGCCGCTGATGAAGAAGACGGCGAAGGCGAGCGGCTGGTAGACGAAGAACCAGACGGAGTCCGCGCCCTGCGCCGTGACGATGCCGGACAAGCTGAGCGTGCGCGCGAACATCAGAGGGCCGACGAGCGCGAGCCCCATCGAGACCTCGTAGGAGACCATCTGCGCCGACGAGCGCAGGCCGCCGAGGAGCGCGTACTTCGAGTTCGAAGACCAGCCGGCGAGGATGAGCGCGAGCACGCCGACCGACGAGATGGCGAGGACGAAGAGCAGGCCGATGTTAACGTCGGTGATGACGCCCCAGTCGGGCGCGAACGGGACGACGGCGAAGGTGATGAAGGCGGCGGCGACGGCGATGTAGGGCGCGAACCTGAAGATGTAGGGGTCGGCCTTCTCCGGCATCAGGTCTTCTTTCGTCAGCAGCTTGACGGCGTCGGCGATGGGCTGCAAAAGCCCCCACTTGCCGACGCGCATCGGCCCGAGCCGCGCCTGCATGAAGGCCGAAATCTTCCGCTCCAGATAGCTCGCGTAGAGGGCCCAGAACGCGACCAGCGACACCACCAGCCCGATCTGGATGAAAGGCCACACGACGTAGTTCACCGTCCCCGCGCTGAAGAAGCGCAGCAGCAGGTCGTCAATAAAGTTCGGCGGCGCGAGCAGCGCAGGAATGCTCATAGGGTCGTCCGTCGGCGCCCGGCTCAAACGTCGATCTCGAAGACGCAGGCGCGCGTCGCTTTTAAATCTACCAGCTCGTAGTCGTCTTCGAGCGTGCCCTTGCGGTCGACGACGAGGTAGGAGTACCACTCGCCGAGGGCGAAGGGCGGGGTGTGCCACGTGCCGCGGAAGTAGGCGTAAGGCAGGCGCCCCTCGACGCGGAAGGCGACCACCTTGTCGGCGTCCGGCGCCTCGCGACCGTTCGGCGGCGCGACGCAGATGACGGCCTGCGACGAGGCGAGCGGCGAGAAGACCTGCATCGTGTGGCGGTGGCGCGCCATGAACTCGAAGCGGAAGGGTCGCGGCTCGGCCGTCGCCCCCGTCAGGCACGGCACGCCGAGGCCGAAGTCCACCTCCACCGACCCGCGGCTGTCGAGCACGATCCCGTACGGCGCGAAGGACTCGCGCGTCATCTTCAGGACGGGAAGGCGGATGACGTTCATAACACTCAAGTAGACAGTAGTCAGTAGTCAGTAGTCAGTAGTCAGTAGAAAGACAGCCGTTGGCGAATCGTCGGCGTGTCGGCGTCGGCGGCCTTCGCGCGGGGCGCTACCGGCTACTGACTACTGTCTACCGGCTACTTCACCGATCTATTTCCCCGAGCACGATGTCGAGCGTGCCGATGATGGCGACTACGTCGGCGACGAGGTGGCCGACGCACATCTGCCGGAGCGCCTGCAAGTTAATCAGGCAGGGGGGGCGCACGCGGACGCGGTGCGGGCGGCTCGTGCCGTCCGAAACCAAGTAGCAGCCGATCTCCCCCTTCGGGCCTTCAATCGAATGGTAGTAGTCGCCCGCGGGCGGCTTGATGACCTTCGGGATTTTGGCGTTGACGGGGCCGTCGGGCAGGCGGTCTACGGCCTGCTGGATGATGCGGCGCGACTGTCGCATCTCTTCGAGGCGGACGAGGTAGCGGTCGTAGGTGTCGCCGTTCTCGCCGACGGGGATGTCGAAATCGAAATCCCCGTAGGCCGCGTAAGGCCGGCTCCGGCGGATGTCCCACGCGACGCCGGAGCCGCGCAGGCTGGGGCCGGAGAGGCCGATGGCGATGGCGTCCGCGGCCGAGATGACGCCGACGCCGACGGTGCGGCCGAGCCAGATGCGGTTCTCCGAGAGCAGCGTCTCGTACTCGTCTATGCGCTTCGGGAAGTTGTCTGTGAAGCGGCGCACGTCCTCGGTGAAGCCGTCGTAGGCGTCGTTCGGCATCCCGCCGATGCGCCACGCGTGGCAGGTGAGGCGCGCGCCGAACTGCCGCTCGAAAATCTTCAGAATCTCCTCGCGCTCGCGCAGGGCCCAGAGCAGGACGGTGAAGGCGCCGATGTCGAGGCCGTGCGTGGCGAGCCACAGGAGGTGCGACGAGATGCGGTTCAGCTCAGTCAGGATGACGCGGATGTAGTGGGCGCGGGGCGGGACTTCGAGGCCCATCGCCTGCTCGACCGTCTCGACCCAGACCAGCCCGTTCGAGACGGCCGCGATGTAGTCGAGCCTGTCCCAGTAGGGCGCGATCATCGGGTAGAGACGGTTCTCGGCGATCTTCTCCATCCCGCGGTGGAGGAAGCCGATGTCGCAGTCGAGGTCGATCACGGTCTCGCCGTCGAGCCGCAGGACGACGCGCAGGACGCCGTGCGTCGAGGGGTGCTGCGGCCCCATGTTCAGGACCATCTCGGGGTTGTCGAGCAGCGTCTCCTGCGTGGTGGCGACTTCGATTTGGTGCATAAGAGCTGGTGCGGAAGTCAGAGCGCAGGACGCAGAAGTAAAGACGGGTTCTTAATTCTGCATTCTGCGCTCCGCATTCATCACTCCTTCTTGAACGCTCCCGTCACGCCGTTGACCTCAAGGACGAGCGCGATGTCGGAGACTTCGCCGCGCTTACGTTTGCCGATCAGGTCGTAGAGGACGGCGGCGGCGGCGCTGTCGCGGTTCCAGACGTTGCGCGGGGCCATCCTTTGCCCGAGCATGAAGCCGGCCGACTCGGCCGCGGCCGGGGCGTCGAAGACCTTCACTTCATACTTGGCGGCGAGGTCTTTCGGGTGCATCGGCGTCTACTTGTGCTCCTTCGGCAAGACCTCGCGGCCGGCGCGGAAGATTTCGCGGACGCGCCGCTCGTCGGGCGTCTGGAGGATTTCGAGGCCGTAGGCGCGCCGCTGCGCCAACTGCTCACGCTGCACGTTGGTGAACTCGGGCAGGTGGCGCGCCGTCCACTCGTTCTCCATGAATTCGAGCGGGTAGTCTTTCCGCAGGGGGTGCCCGTCCCAGTCGGGCGGCAGCAGCAGGCGGCGCAGGTCGGGGTGGTTGCGGAAGCGCACGCCGAAGAGGTCGAAGACTTCGCGCTCCATCCAGTTGGCGGCGGGCCACACGCCCGTCACGCTCTCGACGCCCTCCTCGCCCGCCCCGACCTTCAGGCGCACGCGCTCGTTCTTCGAGATCGAGTAGAGGTTGTAGACGACCTCGAAGGGCGCTTCGTCGCGCTCGGGCCAGTGGACGCAGGTCAGGTCGGAGAGGTAATCGAAGGGCGTCTCCGGGTCGTCGCGCAAGGCGCGGCAGACCTCGACGATTGACCCCTCTTTGACGTGAATCGAAAGTTGATTAAGGAAGGTGAACGCGCCGGTGACGGCGTCGGCAAACTTCGCGCTCAGGCGTTTGGCGAGCGGGTGCGCGGAGGCGTCTTCCGGCTTCGGCCCCTCGTCCTTTTTCTTGACGGGCGCTTTCGGCGCCCCGGCCGCGGCCCCGGTCGAGGCCGGCGGCTTCGCCGCGACGGCCGGGGGCTTCGCGCCGGCGGCCTCCTTCAGGGCGGCGGCGCGCGCCTTCGCCTCGGCGATCTTGGCGGCCTTCTCAAGGTCGGCCTGCGAGGGGCTCTTCAAGGGGTCGCCGACCTCCGGAGACTTGCCGCCCGGCGGCCGCGCTTCCGTCTGCCCCGAAGTTGCCGCGCCCTCGCCGCCTTCGGCCTGAGCGGCGGCCGCGGCGGCGGCCTCTTTTTTGGCCTTCGCCTCGGCGATGATGCGTTCGAGCCGGGCCTTCTTCTCCTCGGGCGTCTCGCCCGCGGGCGCTCCGCTCGCGGGCTTCGGCCGCGCGGGCGGCTTCCCTTCCTCCCCCCCGGACGAGGCGGGGACGGTCGTGCCCGAGGTCGAGCTGCCCGAAGGCGCTTTGCCGGTCAGCGCGGCCTGACTCTCGGGGGTGGGCCGGGGCTGGTCTGCGTCCGGCGGGGGCGGGGGCGAGCCGGCGTCGGCGCTGGCGTGTCCGGGGCTGGGCGACTTGTCTTCGCGGGGGGCCGCCTCCGGGCGTGGGGCGGCCCCGTCCTCTTTCGCAGGGGAATCGTCCGGCGGGCGGTTGTTGGGTTCGTCCGTCATCGCTTTTCACGATCCGGCTCGGTTATCGTCCTCGACGCGGTCGGGGTGTGCGGCGTCCCGGCTCGTTGACGAAGAATAGCTTGTGCGCTTATCAAGGTGCTCAGCCAGAGTGCTTTGCAAGGCGTGACAGCGCGTTTGTAACACGCAGTTTGCGCGCCTGTCAATAAACCTTCACGGCGCGCCCCGAAGGCCCCCGGCGGCCGGGCAATCGCCGGCCCCGCCCGCGCATCCAAATCTTTGCGAAGCTTGACGATACGCGCCGCGCGCCGCTATCATGTGCCGTTCGGTCGGCACCCCGGCCGTTCGCCTATAAGAGAGGAAGCAGAAATGAAGCAAGGAATCCATCCCGACTACCACGAGATCACCGTTCACTGCGCCTGCGGCCACCAGTTCCAGACCCGCTCGACGCGCAAGGGCGACCTGCACGTCGAAATCTGCTCGGACTGCCACCCGTTCTTCACCGGCAAGCAGAAGCTGGTGGACACGGCCGGCCGCGTTGACCGGTTCAACAAGCGCTACGGCCGCAAGACCGCGGCCCCCGCGCCCGAGGCCGAGACGACCAACGCCTGAGAACGACCGCCGTCACAGATGACGCCGCCCCGCTTCAGCCGTTACTAGCAACCCGAACCCGACGCCGCCCGTTCGCGTCACGGCCTACGTCTTCCCGCGACTCTTCGGAAGACAGCCGCAACCGAACGGCGGCGTCTCACTTTTAAGTCTCCAGTCGTCAGACTTCGGTTCTTCAGTCTTTACCGACGACTGACGACTGACAACTCCCTGTCACCTGTCACTCGGGAGGTTTCACTTGAGCGCCAACGAGAAGGATTTGATTGTCGGCGGCCAAGCCGTCATCGAGGGCGTGATGATGCGCACGCCGAACGCCTACGCCATCGCGGTCAGGCGGGCCGACGGCACGATCACGCATACGGGCGCGCCGCTGCCGAAGTGGAGCGACCGGATGCCCCTGCTCAAGCTGCCGGTGCTGCGCGGCGCGGCCGTGCTCGTGCAATCCATGGCGCTCGGCATCAAGGCCCTGAACTACTCGGCGGCCGAGGCCTTCGCCGACGAGGAGCGGGCCGAGGAGGTCGAGGTGGCCCTGACGCCGGCCGTCGTCGCCGGCGAGGGCGACTTCGCGGGCATCACCGGCGCGACGCCCGGCCTCATCCCCGTCCCGACCGAGGCGCGCCCCGAGGACGAGTTGAAGAAGGGCACGGCCGCAGCCGTCGGCTCCATCGCCTTCGCGCTCCTCTTCAACGTCCTGCTCTTCGTCGTCGCGCCGCTGCTGCTGACCAACGCGCTCTTCATCGCCGCCGGCTGGGCCGTGCCCGCCGGGGCCGGGGCGGCGACGACCGCCCAGACTCAAGCCGCGACCGCGACGGAAGCGACCGCCGCGACGCCGACGGCGGCCGCGCCCGAACGGCCCTGGTACTCGCGCGCTTACGACTCCGTGCGCGGCTACCTCCGGCCCGTCCGCCCGTCGGTCTCCTTCAACCTCGTGGACGGAGTCATCCGCATGGCCTTCTTCCTCATCATGATCTTCAGCTTCTCCCTGATGAAGGACATCCGGCGCGTCTTCGAGTACCACGGGGCCGAGCACAAGACGGTCTTCACGTGGGAGGCCGGGCTGCCCCTGACGGTCGAGAACGCGCGCACGCAGCCGCGCCAGCACCCGCGCTGCGGGACGAGTTTCCTGATGGTCGTGATGCTCGTCTCCATCGTGCTCTTCTCGGTGGTGAAGTTCGACTCGCTCCTCTACAACATGCTGACGCGCATCGCGCTCATCCCGGTCGTCGCCGGCCTCTCCTACGAGATCATCCGGCTCTCGGCGAAGAAGGAGGGCGGGTTCGTCTTCAAGTTCATCACGCTGCCCGGCG
>DATMVI010000150.1:0-7459 GCA_035563275.1 Pyrinomonadaceae bacterium | reverse complement strand
GCCGAGCGGGGCGAGAAGGGCGAGTCGTCCTCCTCGTCGTCGCGCAGCGCGGGCGCGACGTACTCCTCGGCGGCCGCCTCGTGCCCCGCCTCGGCGTGCGCCCCGGCCTCGCCCTCGGCGGGCTTCGGCTTCTTGACGACGCGGATGGCGCGGTGCACGACCGGCTCTTTCTTCGGGTAATACTTGTTGCGGATCTTCTCGGCGAGTTCTTTGGAGATGGTGTTGGAGGGGACGGAGACGTCGATGCCCTCGCGGCGCACCTCCTCGAGGATGCGCTTTGATTCCATCTTCAGCTCTTTGGCGAGATCGTAGATACGAACCTTTGAGTGAACTGCTGTCATGCACTCCTTCTTCGACGCTTCGGTAAAACGGCGCCGCGCGCGTTTCGTGGTTAAGTGTCAACCGCCTGCTTAACCTTCGGGTGAGCGCGTCGCGCGGGCCACCGGCCGGAGAAGGTTTTTAAGGCGGGCAACAGGCGCGCGCGGCCCCCCCGCGGAGGCGCGCGCGCCGGTGACTTCGGTTACTCGTCGCGGGAAGCATTTTCGTCTTCACCGGCGACCGTTTCGACCCCGGCCGGCTCGCCTTCGCTGGCCGCCGCCGGTTCGGAAGAATTCTGCGCCTCGGGCGCGGACGCCTCGGTGGCGAAGGCCGAGCGGGGCGAGAAGGGCGAGTCGTCCTCCTCGTCGTCGCGCAGCGCGGGCGCGTCGCCGGCCGCACGCTCGTCGGCGAGCGTGCTCGGCCGCGCCTCCTCGACGAAGGCCCCGGTGTGCTGGATGACGGCGGCCTCGGCCGAGGTGATGTCCGGGGCGGGCGTGACGGTGTCGGGCCGCAGGTCGCGCCCCGCGCCTTGCAGGAGCAGCTCGTCGGCCGACATCTGCTCGACCTCGGTCGCAGCGACGGGGTCGGCCGACTCCGAGGCGAGGATTTCGTCCTCGGCCATGATGTCGGTGCGCGTGTGCGCGGCCTCGTCGTAGCCGTCGGCGATCATCTCGTCCGAGGGCTCGACCTCGCGCGCGTCGGCCTCGGGGTCGAACTCGACAGACGCGGCGTGCTGCTCGATTGCGCCGCCCTCACCGTTCTCTCCCGCCATCCCGCCCCCCGCCGCGGCGGCCGCCTCGACGAACTCGGCGGCGGCCTCCTCGGCCCCGGCCGGCGTCTCCGCGCCCGCCTCCTGCCCGCCCTCGGGCTGTTCGCCTTCGGCGCCCTCTTCGCCCTCGCCCTCGGCCTGCCCGGCGGCGGCGGCGTCGATGACGGCCTGCGCCGAGGAGATGATGCGCTCGGCCTCGTCCATGCTGACGTCGAGGAACTCGACGATGTCGTCGATGGTCGCGCCGGCCAGCGACTCGATGTCGCCGATGCCGTGCGCGGCCAGCGTGTCCACCATCGCCGGATTCATGCCTTGCAGGCGTTCGAGCGGGACGGGCTCGCCCGAGGCGATCATCGCGCCCATCTGCGCGGCGACCTCGCGCTTGATCTCCTCCTCGCTGCGGATGTCGATGTTCCACCCGACGAGCTTGGTGGCGAGGCGCACGTTCTGCCCGCGCTTGCCGATGGCGAGCGAGAGCTGATCCTCGTTGACGATGACCTCCATCTGCCGGCGCTCGATGTCGGTGATGCGCACCTGATTGACCTTCGCCGGCGACAGGGCGTTGGCGGCGAACACGCTCGGCTCGTCCGACCACTCGATGATGTCGATCTTCTCGCCGCGCAGCTCGCGGATGATGGCCTGCACGCGCGAGCCCTTCATGCCGACGCACGCGCCCACGGGGTCGACGTCGCGCTCGGTCGAGGCGACGGCGATCTTGGCGCGCTCGCCCGGCTCGCGCACGGCCGACTTGATGACGACCGTCCCGTCGTAAATCTCGGGCACCTCCATCTCGAAGAGGCGGCGGAGCAGTTCCGGCGAGGTGCGCGAGACGACGACCTGCGGCCCCTTCGACTCTTTGGAAACGTCGTCGATGACGACGCGGATGCGCTCGCCCTGATTCCACGTCTCGCCGCGCGACTGCTGGTTGCGCGGCAGGATGGCCTCGATGTTCTCGCCGAGGTCGACGATCATGTCGCCGCGCTCGAACCGCTTGACGTAGCCGTTGACGAGGTCGCCGACCTTGTCGATGTACTGCTCGTAGACGTTGGCGCGCACCGCGTCCCTGACCTTCTGGAAGAGGATCTGCTTGGCGGTCTGCGCGGCGATGCGCCCCATCTCCTCCATCGGCATCGGGATTTGCAGCTCGTCGCCGACCTCGACCTCGTCGCCGGCCAGCTCGCGCGCCTCGTCGAGCGACAGCTCCTTGCCGGGGTTCTCGACCTCGGCGACCACCTCTTTGGTGGCGAAAATCTCCAGCCCGGCGTCCGACGAGAACTCGACCTGAATCTCCTCGCCCGACTTGAACTGCTTGCGCGCCGCCGCGCGCACGGCCTCCTTCATCGCCTCGACGACGAGGTCGCGGTCAATGCCGTGCTCTTTGCACAGCGCGTCAATGCTCTGGCCGATGGATGCGCTCATAAACTTTTCACGTCCCCGCTCCGGTCGCGCCGGCCCGCGCCCCTCAAGTCTTTCCGCGCGCGGCGGCGTCCCCGGCTATTCAGTTGTTATTCAGTTGTGCTGCCGGCCGCCTCTCTCGCGGCCCTCTCCCGCGCCTCGGCGCGTCGAAACTCTTCTTCCACGTCTATCTCAAGGTTGGCCTTCGCCACGCCTTCGAGGGGGATCAGGACGCGGCCGTTGGTCTTGTCGTCGAAGACGACCGAGTCGCCCTCGACGCCGACGATGCGGCCCGTGAAGTTGCGCTGGCCGCCCACGGCGACCCGCGACTTGAGCTTCGCGGGCTTGCCGGCGAAACGCTCGTAGTCCTCCCGCTTGTAGAGGCCGCGCTCCAGCCCCGGCGACGACACCTCCAACGTATACGACGAAGGGATGAAGTCCTCCACGTCGAAGAGCGCGCCGAGGTGGTGGCTGACCTCCGTGCAGTCCTCGTGGGTCACGCCGTCGGGCTTGTCAATGAAGACGCGGACGATGGGCGTGCGCGCGCCGCCTGCGACCTCCGCGTGGACGAGTTCGAGGCCGCGTTCCGAGGCCACGCGCTCGGCCAGCTCGCGCACGCGCCCTTCAACCGAAACTTCTTCGCCCACGCCCTTCCGCCCCCCCGCTCAAAAATCCCCTCGCGCGCAAAAGAAAAAGTGGGCCAAGAACCCACCTGACGCCGCCGCCGCGCAGAGGACAAGAGGCGAATTATACGGATTCGGGAGGGGCGTGGCAAGCCACCAAAACGGGTGTCGGGAGGCGCGCGAAAGCCCGCCAAAAACGGCAGTTTTTCGGCCGGCGGCGGTCGCCTCCCGCCGGCCGCCGCCGGCCGAGGCGGCAATCGGGCGCGGTCAGGAGAGGCGCGCCCTGACGATTTCGCTCACGGCGCGGCCGTCGGCCGGGCGGCCGGCCAGCCGGGCCTGCGCGGCCCGCATCACCGCCCCCATCTCCTTCATCGAAGTCGCGCCCGTCTCGGCCACGGCCTCCTCGACGGCCCGCTCGATCTCCTCGCGCGTGGCGGCCCGCGGCAGGTACTCCTCGATGACGGCGATCTCGGCCCGCTCCTTCTCGGCCAGCTCGGCGCGGCCCGCCTTCTCGTACTGCTCGACCGAGTCGCGCCGCTGCTTGACGAGCGACTGCAAGGCTTTGGTCATCTCCTCGTCGCTCAGCTCGCCGCCCTTCTCGATCTCGCGGTTCTGGACGGCGGCCTTGACCATCCGCAGCGTCGAGGTGCGCGCCGCGTCCTTCGCCTTCATCGCGGCCGTCATGTCGCCGACGATTCGCTCCTTCAGACTCATGGCGGAAATTATAACAGGAAAGAGGGCGTCGGGCGTGAGGGGCCGGGCGCCGGGAAAGCGCAGCATCTCCCCGGCGCCCGGCCCCTAACGCCCTCACCTACTTCGAGGCGCGCTTGCGGTTGACGGCCTCGCGGAGGTCTTCGAGCGAGGTGGCGGGGCCGTGGACGGCGGCGACGCGCTCGACATCGAGGTTGAGGCGGCCGAGCGTGTCGAGGAAGTGGACGGTCGAGTCGTTGACGGTCGAGGGCAGCCACTTGCCGCTGTTCGGGAGGTTGACGAGGTCGCCCTGAAAGACCAGCTTCTCCTTCGGCAGGTAGACCACGAGCATCTCGCGCGCGTGCGGGCCGGGGCCGATGTCGATCACCTCGACGGTCTGCTTGCCGTCGGTGAAGACGCGCCTGCCGCCGCCGCCGACGAACTCGAAGACCGGCCGCTTCTTCGCGCGCGTCTGGTCGTCGGGGGCGACCGTGAAGTTGGCGGCCGCCATCCGCTCGAAGAACTTCCGGTTGGCGGGCGTCGTCACGATGGCCGCGCCCTCGGCCACGTAGGAGCGCATCCCGCCCGAGTGGTCGTCGTGGAAGTGCGTGACGACGACGTACCTGACCGGCTTGTTCGGGAACATCTCCTTCGCCTTCGCGATGGTCGCCTTCGCGCCGCGCCCGCCCGCGTAAGGCTCGACGACGAGGACGTAGGTGTCGAACTCGACGACGAGCGAGTTGGCCCCGCTCTCGAAGAGGTAGACGCCGTCGGCCAGCTTCGTCTCGCGCGTCGGCGGCGGGGTGAAGGCCGGCAGCTCCTCGTGGCCCTCGGGCTTGGCGAAGGCCGCCTCGGGCAGCTTCACGCCGAGGCGCACGTCGTCGTAGGTCGCCTCCTCGATGACCTCGCCGGCGCGGCGCGTGACGCGGCGGGCGGGAACCTTCAGGCCGCCGACGGTGCGGTAGGCCGGGAAGACCCACTCCTGCACGGCGTCGCCGGCGAGGTTGTCGCTGACGACGATCTCGTACTTCGAGAGCAGTTTGGTCGCGGCGTCGAAGTAGAGCGACCACTGGATGCCGTTCTGCGAGGCGGCCGCGACGACGTGGTGGCGGCGGCCGTCGAAGGCGTCGTCGCCGAGGTAACGCAGCGTGGCCGCGCCGTTGTCGTGCAGGGCGAGCAGCATCACGTGCGGGACGCGGCGGACGATGCCGACGTTGTTGAAGTTCGCCATGTTGATGGGCGTGATCGTCCGGTCGCGCGGGTTGACGAAGAAGCCCTGCCCGCCGTTGATGACGTTCCTGCCGCCGAAGACGAAGCCGCCGGGCAGCTCGTCGCGCGTCTCGACGAGGTAGCGGCGGTTGACGAGGTCGATGTAGAGCGACTCGTCGTGCCTCTGCCGGTCGTAAGGCGTGCCGATGTCCACGCTCTGGTTGCGCGCGAGGCCGTGGCCGGAAATCTTCACCGATACGTCGCCGGCGGCGCGGATGGCTTCGAGGCCGCCGTGGGCGGCCAGCGCGTCGTCGAGTATCCGGCGCGCCCGCGCGTACGACTTCTCGGACAAAGTCCCGCCCGCCGTCGCGGGGCGGGCGGCGCGCCGCTGGGCGAGCGCCGGGGCGGGCAGGATGGAGAGAGCGAAGGCGAGGGCCAGTGCGACACGGGATGCTCTGTTCAAGGTGTTGTCCTCCTCACTTCGACTGGATGAGAGTTGGCCGCGAGAGAACCCGACCCGTCCGGAAAGGCTTCGACGGATAATACGGCGCGACGCCGCGACGTGAGGTAAAAGTGTTGTAAAAAATGGGAGGCGGGGAGGCGAAGGGCGGAGGTGAAAGACGAGGGCCACGGCGGCCTTCGTCTTTCACCTCCGCACCCCTCGCGGCCGGGACTCCGGCCGTTAGTCGTGGTGGCCGGCGGCGCGGGCGAGGTGCGCTTTGAGGAAGCGGCCGGTGTGGGATTCGGGCGCGGCCATGATCTGTTCGGGCGTGCCCGTGACCAAGAGCCGGCCGCCGAACTCGCCGCCCTCCGGGCCGAGGTCGATGATGTGGTCGGCCGTCTTGATTACGTCGAGGTTGTGCTCGATGACGAGGAGCGAGCCGCCGGCCTCGACCAGAGTGCGGAAGGCGGCGAGCAGCTTGTTGATGTCGTCGAAGTGGAGGCCCGTGGTCGGCTCGTCGAAGATGTAGAGCGTGCGCGTGCCCGTCCGCTTGGCGAGGTGCGCGGCCAGCTTGACGCGCTGGGCCTCGCCGCCCGAGAGCGTCGTCGCCGACTGGCCGAGCCGGAGGTAGCCGAGCCCCACGTCGTCGAGCACGCGGAGGCGGTTGGCGATCTTGCCCGTGTCGCGGAAGAAGGTCATCGCCTCGCGCACCGTCATGCTGAGCACGTCGTTGATGTTCTTGCCGCGGTAGCGCACGTCCAGCACCTGCGGCTTGAAGCGCGTGCCCTTGCACTCCTCGCAGACCAGCTCCACGTCGGCGAGGAACTGCATCTCGACGGTCACGGTGCCGTCGCCCTCGCAGACGTCGCAGCGGCCGCCCGGCACGTTGAAGGAGAAGTGCGACGGGTCGAAGCCCTTCGACTGCGCGTCGCGCGTCTGCGAGAAGACCTCGCGCACCGCGTCGTAGACCTTGACGTAGGTGACGGGGTTCGAGCGCGGCGTGCGCCCGATGGGCGACTGATCGACGAGGATGACCTCGTCGACGTGCTGCGCGCCCTGCAACTCGCGGAACGCGCCGACGTGGCCCTGCCACTCGCCGCGCTGCTTCTTCAGCCCGGCGTAGACCACGTCGTGGACGAGCGTGGACTTGCCCGACCCCGAGACGCCCGTCACGCAGACCAGCATCTCGAGCGGGATGTCCACGTCCACGCCCTTCAGGTTGTGCTCCGAAGCGCCGCGCACCGCGAGCCTCTTCTTCTTCGCGGCGCGGCGCTGCTTCGGCTCCCTGATCTCCGACTCGCCGCGCAGGTACTTGCCCGTGAGCGTCGCGCCCTCGCGCAAGAGCCCCTCGAAGTCGCCCTCGTAGACGACCTTGCCGCCGAGCTCGCCGGCGGCCGGGCCGATGTCGAGGATGTGGTCGGCGGCGCGCATCATCTCCTCGTCGTGCTCGACGACGAGGACGGTGTTGCCGATGTCGCGCAGGTTGTGGAGCAGCCTGATGAGGCGCTCGGAGTCGCGCGGGTGCAGGCCGATGGAGGGCTCGTCCAGCACGTAGAGCGCGCCGACGAGCGACGAGCCGAGGTTGGTGGCGAGCTGGATGCGCTGCGACTCGCCGCCGGAGAGCGTCGAGGCGAGGCGGTCGAGCGTCAGGTAGTCGAGGCCGACATCGACCAAGAACTTCAGCCGGCGGCGGATTTCGAAAAGCACCTTGTCGGCGATGGCCGCCTGCTCGTCCGAAAGCTGTAGCCGGTCGAAGAAGGCGGTCGCGTCCTTGATCGAGAGCGCCGAGACTTCGGGCAGCGTCCTGCCGCCGACGCGCACGTCGCGCGCCTCCTGCCGCAGCCTCCCGCCGCCGCAGTCGGGGCAGAGCGTGTAGCCGCGGTACTTCGAGAGGAAGACGCGGACGTGCAGCTTGTACTTCTTCGTCTCCAGCCACTCGAAGAACCCGCGCACGCCGCTGAAGCCGTTCCGGCCCTCGACGACGGCGCGCTGCTGCTGGCGCGTCAGCTCCCC
>DATMVI010000149.1:0-2075 GCA_035563275.1 Pyrinomonadaceae bacterium | reverse complement strand
CGCCTGCGGCAACTGCCGGGCGTCGTCTTAGGCGACCCGACCGGCGGCATGAAGTCGCGCCCGACGCTCGCCGCGCCGCGCTGGCGTCCGGCGCAGGGGCGCGCCGCGCTCCAGACGCTCTACCGGAACTTCCTCGCCGCCGCGGCGGCCGAAGACGACCTCGCGCGCAAGCTCTCGGCCAACCCGGCCGACGCCGGCTACAGGCTCTTGCCGCCCGCCGGACCCGAGGAGCTGTGGTCGCGCTTCTCGCGCGACACGCTCGGCTTCGTCCCCTCGGTGACGGCCGCCGAGACGGCGCTCTGGCAGGAGTTCCTCAAGCGCCGCCACCGGCAGGTGCAAGACCTCAACCGCGTCCACAAGACGAAGTGGAAGACGTTCGCGCAGGTCTTTCTGCCGGGAGACTTCCCGGCGGCCGGCGGCCCGCGCCGCGACTGGCTCGACTTCCTCGCCGAGACCGAGGCGACGCCCGCGGGCGCGCGCCGCCGCCTCTGGCACGACTTCCTCGCGCGCCGTTACCACCGCGTGAGCCGCCTCAACGCGGCCTACGGCACGCGCTGGCCCTCGTTCGGCGCGGCCTCCGTGCCGGAGGAGCTGCCCGGCGACGGCGCGGCCATGCAGGACTGGTACCAGTTCGAGGGCGTCGTCGCGCCGATGTGGGAGGCGGCGCACCGCTTCACGGTGCTGCTGCCGATGCGCCACGCCGCCGCGCCCGACACGGCCGAGGAGCAGAGGCGGCGCGGGCTGGCCTCCCGCCTCGTCGAGCTGGAGAAGCCGGCCCACACTGTCTTCGACATGAAGTTTTACTGGGAGCTGTTCCGCCTCGGCGAAGCGCGCCTCGGCGAGGACACGGTCGTCGAGCTCGGCGGCCGCGCGCCGCAGTTGATGACGCCGCTGGCTCTGGGCCGGGGGCGGCTTGCGGAGTCTTACCTCACGGCGCGGCGGCCGACGCCCGCCGACCGCCGGGTGCTCGGGCGCGACCCGCTCGCCGGCTGAATTCATACCGCCTGACAGGAGAAACGAGATGAGCAGTTTCGTACCGCGCGCGACCCCGCCGACGCTGGCCGAGCCAGACCCGACCAAGCACGTCAAGTACACGCTCGGGATGGTGCTCGGCGTGGACGACTTCACGCAGGAGTTCGCCTACCTCTCGGGGCGCGACCAGTGGCTCGCGCGCGACCTGCTCGGCTACGGCACGGCCTCGGGCCTGCGCGTCGTCGCCGAGGCGGAGGGCGGCGCGCCGCAGGTGCTCGTCACGCCGGGCGTGGCCGTGAGCCCGCGCGGCCAGCTCATCCGCGTCGCGCCCGCGCAGTGCGCCGACCTCAACTCGTGGCTCATGTCGCGGCGCGAGGAGCTGGGCAAGCGGCTCGGCTCCCTGCCCGGCAACGCCGCGCAACTGCGCCTCCACGTCGTCCTCTGCTACCGCGACTGCGCCACCGACCTCGTGCCCATCCCCGGCGAGCCCTGCCGCGCGCAGGAGGAGACGCTCGCGCCCTCGCGCCTCGCCGACGACTTCAGGCTGGAGCTGCGCTTCGACGCGCCGGGGCAGACCGAGGAGGACGCGCTGCGCGACTTCGTCGAGTGGCTCAGTCAGGTCGAGGTGACGGACGAGCCGGGCAGCTTCGCCAGCGTCGAGGAGTTGGAGAAGGCGATCCGCGACGCGGCCCGCCTGAGCGCCCCCGCGCCCGCCTCGCCGCCCGACTTCCTCCACGGCTCGCCGCCCGAGGCGCTGCGCATCCACCCGAGCATGGCCTACGAGTACCTGCGCTCGGCCTTCCGGCTGTGGGCCACGGAGCTGCGGCCGCGCTGGCGCGCCGGGCGCGACGCGGGGCGCGAGTCTCTGGCCCGCACGGGCGACCGCGGCGAGGACGACTGCGTGCTCCTCGCCGAGCTGGCCGTGCCGCTGGCGCGCGCCGGCGTCTTCGCGCCGTGGCAGGTCGAAGACTCGGGGGCGGTCGAGGTTCACGAGGAGCGGCGGCCTTACCTCGTCCACCTGCGCATGTTGCAGGAGTTGATCGTGAGCGGGCGGCGCGCGGGCGGCGGCGCGACGGGCGGCGGCCCGGCCATCGGCCCGGCCT
>DATMVI010000148.1:0-8592 GCA_035563275.1 Pyrinomonadaceae bacterium | reverse complement strand
CAGGTCGCGCCCGACATGACGGCCCGCGTCATCGCCGGCCGCGGTCACGGCTTCGCCGACGGGGCGGGCGACGCGGCGCGCTTCAACCAGCCCGCCGGCCTCGCCCTCACGCGCGGCGGCGCGCTCCTCGTCGCCGACACCGCCAACTACCTCGTCCGCAAAATCTCCCCGGCGGAAGACGAAGACGGCGAGCAGCGGGCGGCGGACAAAAACGGCGGCGACTCTCGAACGGCACTCGCCGCTCAGGCGTCTCCGCCCGGCGCGGCCCGCGTGCTGCCGCAACTGCGCGTCGCGGAACTCGGCGGCGGCGCGAGCTTCCCGTGGCCGCTCGACCCGCAGGGGACGCGCCACGAAGTCGCCGCCACGCTCGGCGAGGTGCGCGGCAGCTACGACACCGACGACAGCCGCCACCACCTCCACAGCGGCATCGACGTGTTCGGCGTCTACGGCCAGACGGTGCGCGCCGTCTTCGACGAGAAAATCTCCGGGCCGCTCTCGAACTGGGGCTTCGGCGGCTTGAACGAAGGCTTCCGCGCCGGCCTCATCTCCTACATACACCTCCGCGTCGGGCGCGACGTGGGGGACAAGCCGCTCGCGGGTTCGCCCTTCGACGCCGTGCTCGACGAAGCCGGCAAGGTGACGCGCGTCCGCGTGCGCCGCGGGACGCGGCTGCGGGTCGGCGACGCGCTCGGCACCGTCAACCGCATGTACCACGTCCACCTCAACCTCGGCCCGCCGGGCGCGGAGCTGAACCCGCTCGTGCTCCCGTGGGCGGGCTTCTCCGACGCGGTCGCGCCCCGCATCGAGCGCGACGGCATCAAGCTCTTCGACGAGGCCGGCAATCTTCTGAAGGAGAAGCGGGGCGCGCGCCTCGTCGTCCCCCGAGGCCGCGTGAGGATCGTCGTGGACGCCTACGATCAGGTGGACGGCAATCAGGCCCGCCGCCGCCTCGGCCTCTACCGCCTCGGCTACGAGGTGGTGGGCGCCGACGGCTCGCCCGCGCCCGGCTTCGACGGGCCGCGCGTGCAGATCGAGTTCAACCGCCTGCCGCCCGACCGCGACGCCACCAAAGTCGCCTACGCCGACGAGAGCGGCATCACAGTCTACGGCAGCGCCGCCACCCGCTTCCTCTACGAAGTCACCAACACCGTCCGCGACGGCCGCGCCGAGCGCGGCCACTGGGACGCCTCGCAACTCCCCCCCGGCGACTACACCCTCCGCATCCTCGCCGCCGACTTCAACGGCAACCGAGCCGACGGCGGCCACGAACTCCCCATCACCGTCGAGTGAGGCCGCGCGGCGAATAGCCACGGGGCGCCGCGGACGCCGAGAACAGGCGAATCAAAAGCACTCGCCGGAGAGTCGGGCCTGACATTCGTTGCCCGACTCTCCGGCGAGGGCTTTATTGTTTCTTCCCCCGCGTGCCTCCGCGGCTAATCCGGTTTTGAAGTCAGCGCGACCTCAGCGGCGCTTCCACTTCACTTCGATCTCCATCTCTTCCTCGTCGCCGTTGCGTTCGTACTCGAAGGCGACGGTGGCGTAGGGCGGGACGTAGATGCGCTCGCCGGCGATCTGTATCTCGAAGGCGTTGCCGGCCTCCAGCGCGTCGGCCAGCCGCCGCAGCTTGGCCACCACCTCCCTGTCCGAGTAAGACTTCTCCACTTCCTTCTCGTCGCCCATTCGTCATCCCCCTTCCGGAACGATGAGCGGCAGGCGGCGAACTAAATACAACTCGTCTTTCAGTTCGCCGCCCGCCGCCCCGCGTTCGTCGTTGCTGTTCAATCCCCCTCGGCCGCGACCGGCTCGTGCGCGGGGTCGAGCGCGGCCAGTTCGGCCATGACCATCCGTTCGCAGGCTTCGACGCCGCACGCCTCCTCGGGCGGGGTCGCGCCCCCGCGGCCGCGTCGCGGCAGCGCGAAGGTGATGAGCAGGGCCAGCCCGGAGACGACCGTGCCGGCCCAGAAGACGCGGTGGACGGACGAGGCGAGCGCGTCGCGCAGCGCGTCGAGCGTGGCCGGCGGGAGCGCGGCCTGCGCGCCCGGCTCGACGAGCGCGTTCGGGTTCGAGGCCAGCTCGGCCGCGCGCTCCTCGCTGAGCGCGCCCGCGCGCGCCGCCTCGCCCAAGTGCGCGGCCAGCCCCGCCGACAGCACCGCGCCCATCACGGCCACCCCGACCGCGCCCCCGATGGAGCGCGAGAACTGGTTGAGCGAGGTGGCGATGCCGAGCTGCTCGCGCGACACCGTCTGCTGCACGGCGATGAGCAGCGTCAGCATCGTCAGCCCCAGCCCCGCGCCGATCACGCAGAGGTCGAAGTAGAGCCACGCGCGCGCCCAGTCGCGCTGGTAGGTCGAGAGCAGGGCCATCCCCACCGTCAGCATGACGAAGCCGGCGATGCACGTCGGCCGGTAGCCGATCCGCAGCAGCAGCCGGCCGCCGACGACCGCCACCAGCACCCAGCTGAGCATCAGCGGCGTGAGCAGCGAGCCGGCCTCGGTCGCCGTCGCGCCCAGAGACCCCTGCGCGAAGAGCGGCACGAAGGTGATCGCGCCGAACATCGCCACGCCCGCGAGGAACCCGGCCGCGACGGCGACCGCCACCACGCGGTCGCGCAGCAGCGTGAACGGCACGATGGGGTCGCTCGCGCGCGCCTCGACCCACGCGAAGAGCGCGCCCAGCAGCGCGGCCGCGCCCAGCAGCGCGAGGTTGCGCCCGCTCGTCAAAGCCTCGACGCTCCCGCCCTCGACGAGCGCCAGCATCAAAAGCGTGATGGCCGCCATCAGCAGCGCCGCGCCCGCGTAGTCGATGGCGGGGCGCTCCTGCCTCCGCGGCTCGCGCAGCGCCAGACCGATGACGAGCGCCGCGGCCAGCCCGAAGGGGATGTTGATGTAGAAGACCCAGCGCCACGACAGGCTGTCGGTGATGAAGCCGCCCGCGACGGGGCCGACGACGCTCGCCAGCCCCCACACCCCGCTGAAGTAGGCCTGCATCCGCGCCCGCTCCTCGACCGTGTAGATGTCGCCGATGATGGTCATGCCGAGCGGGATGAGCGCGCCCGCGCCGAGCCCCTGCAAGGCGCGGAACGCGATCAACTGCGTCATCGAGGTCGAGACGCCGGAGAGCACCGACCCGACGAGGAAGACGCCGATGCCGATCTGGTAGAAGAGCCTGCGGCCGTAGAGGTCGGAGAGCTTGCCCCAGACGGGGACGGTCACGGTCGAGGTGATGAGGTAGGCCGAGAAGACCCAACTGTAATGGCTCAGGCCGCCGAGCGAGGCGATGACGGTCGGCATCGCCGTCGAGACGACCGTCGCCTCCAGCGCGCCCAGAAACATGCCCATCATCACGCCCGCCGTGACGGCCCAGCGCCGCCCCGCGGACATCTGGAGCGGCGCGCCCGCCTCGGCGGCGGCCACCGCGAATCTCTTCCCAGTCTCTCGGCTCAAAACGACTGCCCCTTTCCCCCTTTTGCTTCACCCCGAAGGGTAAACGCCGCGCGCCCCGGCTGTCATCCTGAAGCCTTCACGAAATCAATCGAAAAGATTTGCGCCGTCGTCCGCCACCGGACAGACGCGCCCCGCGCCGGGTGTTATTTTCCGGGCCACAGTCGCAGTGCTCTCCTGTGACGGTGTGGTCGGTGAGGCGGCGGGGCAGGCGCTCCGCCGCCTCACTTTTTTGCGCCCCTCGCCGCGACCCTCAATCCGCAACCGGGAAGGCCGGCTCCAACTCGCCGGGCGGCGGGTCGCCGGGGTAGAGCACCCTTTCGAGGAAGAGGCCGGAGGGCGGGGCCGTCCACGCGGCCGGCTCGCGGCTGCGGCCTCTGAGCAGTTCCCGAAAATCTTCCGGCGTCAGATTCCCGCGCCCGACCTCGGCGAGCGCGCCCACGACGCGCCTGACCATCTTCCAAAGGAAGTGGCTCGCGCCGACGCGGAAGAGGATCAGCCGGCCGCGCGCGGCCACCTCGACACGTTCGACGCGGACGACGGTCGAGGCCTGCGTCTCCGGGCTCTCGCAGAACGAGGCGAAGTCGTGCCGGCCGAGGACGTGCGCCGCCGCCTCGCTCATCGCGCGCACGTCCAGACGGTCTTTGACCCACCAGACGAAAGGCTTGCCGAAGGCCGTGCGGCGCGTCGCGATCTGGTAGAGGTAGAAGCGCGCGACGGCGTCGCGGCGGGCGTCGAACGCGGGCGGCGCGGGGCGCGCTCGCAGGACGTTGATGTCGTGCGGCAGCAGGGCGTTCAGCCCCGCCTCAAGGCGCGCGGGCCGCACGTCCTTCGCGCCGGCGCGGACTCTGAGGTGCGCCACCTGACGCAGCGCGTGGACGCCCGCGTCCGTGCGCCCCGACCCGCCGACCTCGACCCTCGCCTGCCAGAACTCCTCGGCCGCGCGCGCCAGCTCGCCCTGCGCCGTGCGCGCGTGCGGCTGCCGCTGCCACCCCGCGTACCGCGTCCCCTCGTACTCGACCTCCAGCCTCCAGCTCTGCATAGCCCTCCGGCCAGTTTCAAGTTTCGGGTTCCGAGTTCCGGGCTAAAGACAACCTCTTAACTCGGAGCTTCGGGCTCGAACTTCACGCCTGATTCACTCCGCCGGCTTTCGGCGCGTTACGAGGTGAACGGCGCGGAAGGGCGCGCCGAGACGGTCAGCCGGAGGAAGGTCTTTATGATTCATCACATTTCCATCGCCGCGAAAGAGCCGAGCCGCGTCGCCGAAGTCCTCGCCGAGTTGTGGGGCGGCTACAGCTTCCCGTTCCCGCCTGTCCCCGGCTCCTACATCGCCATGCCGGGCGACACGCTCGGCACGGCCATCGAGGTCACGCCGCTCGGCGGCGAGCTGGTGCCGGGCGCGGACGGCGAGGAGGTGCAGTCGCGCCGCAACGAGACGCCCTCGCCCTACACGGCCACGCACGCGGCCGTGTCCGTGCCCACCAGCGAAGCGCGCATCAAGGAGGTCGCGGCCCGCGAGGGCTGGCGGGCCGAGACGTTCGAGCGCGGCGGCGTCTTCCGCCTCGTCGAGCTGTGGGTCGAGAACCGCCTGCTCCTCGAACTGCTCACGCCCGCCATGCAGCGCGACTACCTCGACTTCATGACCCCGGAAAAGTACGCCGGCCTCTTCGGCTTCGACTACGCCCCGCGCGGCGGCGAGGTCGGCGACTTCGACCCCGCCGGGGCCGGCGTCCCCCTCATGCGCCGCCGCGGCTGCGAGGCGTTCTGGTAGGGGAGGGCGCCGGGTAAGGGCGAGTCGCTTTCACCCGGCACCGGGCGCCTGAGGCCCGACGCCCTTTTTAGCCAGCTCGTAGACGAGGCGGACGGGGAGGCCGACGACGTTCCAGTAGTCGCCCTCGATGGCCTCGATGAAGAGCGCGGCGCGGCCCTGTATGGCGTAGGCCCCGGCCTTGTCGAGCAGGTCGCCCGTGCGGACGTGCCACCCGATCTCCTCTTCAGACATCTCGGCGAAGCGCACGCGCGTCCGCTCCACGCCCGCGGCCGTCGCGCCCGACTCGGCCCGCACCAGCGCGACCCCCGTCAGCACCTCGTGCCAGCGCCCCGCCAGCCGCCGCAGCATCCGCGCGGCCTCTTCCTCGTCGCGCGGCTTGCCGAGGATTTCGCCCTCGACGACGACGGTCGTGTCCGCGCCGAGCACCAGCCCGAACAGGCGCGCGCGGGCCACCGCCCCGGCCTTCTCCAAAGCCAGCCGCCGCACGTAAGCCTCCGGCGCTTCCCCCTCGCGCAGAGACTCGTCCACGCCGGCCGGGCTGACCTCGAACGCCCACCCGACGGCGCGCAGAATCTCCGCGCGGCGCGGGCTGGACGAGGCCAGCACCAGCGGCTCCGCCGCGCGCAGGCCCTCGCCGCCCGCCCCGCCACCCGCTTGTGGCCCCGGCTTCTTATCCATTAAACTCCCCACGAAATTTTAGATTTACGATTTTCGATTTTCGATTCTACAGCACTCGACCGCGGGCGTCAGCATTCCCCTTTTGGAACGCCCGCGGCTCCCGACCGCGAATCGACAATCAACAATCGACAATGGACGATCTGATTCAGGCGCTGCCGAAGCTGCTGCGCGCGGCGGGAGAGGCGGAGGAGGTCGCCGAGGCGGCCGCCTTCGTCGCGTGGCGTCGCGTGGCGGGCGAGGCCCTGCGCGGGTGCGCCGTCCCGTTCCGGCTCTACCGCAAGACGCTCGTCGTCGCCGTGCCGGACGCGACGTGGCGGCGGCAGCTCGAAGCGGTCAGCGGTCAGCTCATCTTCCGCCTCAACTCGCTGCTCGGGCAGGCGCTCGTCACCTTCGTCGAGTTCCGCGTCGACCCGCAGACGGTCGCGGCCGAGCGCGAGCGCGCGCAGGCCTCGGCCCGCGACCCGCAGGCCGCCGAGGAGTCGGCCTACGCGCGCGCGGGCGAACTGCGCGCCGCGGCCGCCGCCATCCACGACGAAGACCTGCGCCGCCGCTTCCTCCTCGCCGCCGGAAGCTGTATGAACAGGAGTAGACAGTAGCCAGTAGTCAGTAGCCAGAAGCGCTCCGCGCCGACGACAACTGACGCCGACGCGCTGACGGTTCGCCGCCGAAGGTCTTCTCTGCTGTTTACTGACTACCGTCTACCGTCTACTTGAGCTTATGCCTATCACCGAAGACGACATCAGGAAGATCGCCGCGCTGGCGCATCTGGAAATCTCCGAGGACGAGCTGCATACGCTCGCGCCGCAGATCGCGTCCATCGTCAGTTACGTCGAGCAGTTGAACGAGCTGGACACGAGCCGGGTCGAGCCGGCCATCGGCGGGCTGACGCCCGAGGGCGCGCGCACCGCCGCCGCGCGCGAGGACGAGGCCCGCCCCTCGCTCGGTCAGGCGCTCGCGCTCGAACAGGCACCCGACCCCGCGCACGGCCACTTCCGCGTCCCCAAAGTTCTGGGCGGCTCGGAGACGAAAGAGAATTTTTAACGCTCGACCACTTTCACCCCTCTGCCGGTGCCGCGCTCCGCCGCAACCATTTTATGACCGTTCCCGGTAACACCATCGAACTCATCTCGGCCCGCGTCGCGGGCGGCGAGACGACGGCGCGCGCCGTCGCCGAAGCGGCCGTCAGCGCCGCCGAGAATCTCAACGGCGCGCTCAACGCCTTCCTACAAATCGACCGCGAGGGCGCGCTCAGGCGAGCCGCGGAGTTGGACGGCGGAGGGCGGGCGGAGGGCGTTTCCCTCCTGCGCGGCGTGCCCGTCGCCGTCAAGGACAACATCTGCGTGCGCGGCCTACAGGCGACGTGCGGCTCGCGCATCCTCGCCGGCTACCACCCGCCTTACGACGCGACCGTCATCGAGCGCCTGAGCGCCGCGGGCGCGGTCGTCGTCGGCAAGACCAACTGCGACGAGTTCGCGATGGGCTCGTCGAACGAGAACTCGGCCTTCGGCCCCGTCCGCAACCCGTGGGACACCGAGCGCGTGCCGGGCGGCTCCTCGGGCGGCTCGGCCGCGGCCGTCGCGGCCCGCATCGTGCCCGCGGCTCTGGGCTCCGAGACGGGCGGCTCCGTGCGCCAGCCCGCCGCGCTCTGCGGCATCGTCGGCGTCAAGCCGACCTACGGCCGCGTCTCGCGCTACGGCCTCGTCGCCTTCGGCTCCTCGCTCGATCAGGTCAGCGTCTTCGGCCTCACCGTGAGGGACGCCGCCGCCGTCCTCCAGACCATCGCCGGCCGCGACGAGCGCGACGCGACGACCGCCGACGTGCCCGTGCCCGACTACGCCGCCGGGCTCGCCGGCGACATCCGCGGCGCGCGCATCGGCGTGCCCCGCGCCCTGCTCGGCGAGGGCGTGGACGCCGACGTGCGGCTGCGGGTCGAGGAGGCCATCGAGGCTTACCGCGACCTCGGCGCCGAGGTCGTGGACGTGGAGCTGCCGCACGCGAAGTACAGCATCGCCGTCTACTACATCCTCGCCACGGCCGAGGCTTCGTCGAACCTCGCGCGCTACGACGGCGTGCGCTACGGCTACCGCGCCGAAGACCCGGAAGACCTCCGCCGGATGTACCGCCGCACGCGCGAGGAGGGCTTCGGCGCCGAGGTCAAGCGCCGCGTCATGCTCGGCACCTACGTGCTCTCGTCCGGCTACTACGACGCCTACTACCTCAAGGCGCAGCAGGTGCGCACGCTCATCCGGCGGGACTTCCTCGACGCCTTCGAGCGCTGCGACGCCGTCCTGACGCCGACCACGCCGACGCCCGCCTTCCGCCTCGGCGAGAAGACCGGCGACCCGCTCTCGATGTACCTCTCGGACATCTACACCTGCATGGCGAACCTCGCCGGAGTCCCCGGCGTCAGCGTCCCCTGCGGGCTGTCGTCCGCGGGCCTCCCCGTCGGCTTCCAACTGATGGGCCGACACTGGGGCGAGTCCGACATCCTCCGCCTCGCGCACGCCTACGAGCACACACACCCGCTCACCGAGCGGCCCCGCGTCATGGCGGGGGGACAACTGGAGAGCACACATGACGACGACTAGCAGCAGACTGCTCGCCGCCTGCGCCTGCCTCGCGGCGGCCATCTCTTTGGCGGGCTGCGGCGGCGGCGCGGAGAACGCGCGGCCGGCGGCCAACTCGACGGCGGCGGACGCGGCC
>DATMVI010000147.1:0-3116 GCA_035563275.1 Pyrinomonadaceae bacterium | reverse complement strand
GCTCGTCGGCTCGACCTCCGAGGACGTGGACGCGAGTCTGGGCGCGGGCGCGTTCGGCGCGGCCGAGGAGACGGGCCGACTCCTGAACACCGCCGCGCGCGAAGGGGCGCGCGACGGCCTGGGCCTCGGCGAGGCTCTGGGCCGCGCGCTCGTCGCGCTGCGCCCGCCGCACGAAGAGCTGTCGCTGCTCTGCGCGGCCTACAGGACGAAAGTGCCTTTCACGGCGCACGTCGCCGTCGGCACCGACATCGCGCACTTCCACCCGCTGGCCGACGGCGCGGCCCTCGGCGCGACGACGCATACGGACTTCCGACTGCTCGCCGAGTTGGTCAGGCGGCTCGACGGCGGCGGCGTCTACCTCAACGTCGGCTCGGCCGTCATCCTGCCGGAAGTCTTCCTCAAGTGCGTGACGCTGGTGCGTAACCTCGGCCACCGGCTCGAAGATTTCACGACCGCCAACTTCGACTTCATACAGTCCTACCGACCCCTGACCAACGTCGTCCGCCGGCCCGTGAGCGGCGGCGCCGGCCGCGGCTTCCATATCACGGGCCACCACGAGCTGACCATCCCGCTCCTCGCCGCCGAACTCCTCTGCGGCCGGGACGAGGCGTAACATACGCCGGCGCGCGTCCGCTCCGAGGCGACCTTAGGTTCGGGCCGCGGGTTCCGAGTTCCGAGTTAAGGCAGGCAGTTGTTTTTAACTCGGAACCCGCGGCCCGAAACTTTTTTCGCCGCACATGCGTCCCGCCCCCCGTTAGGTTATAATCCGCCACCTTTTAAATCATACGTGGACTGGAGAGGACGTGATGGATCAAGAGAAACTGGATCGCTTCCGCGAAATCCTGCTCGGGCAGCTCCGGCAGCACTCGGAGAAGGCGCGCACCGACCAGAACGACGGGCTGGAGTTCGCCGCCAACGACGACGGCGTCAAGGACGTGGCCGACATGTCCGTGCAGGACGTGAACTCCGAGATCGAGTACCGCCTGAGCGAGCGCGAGTCGCAGATGGTCGCCGACATCGATCAGGCGCTTCTGCGCCTCGACGAGGGCAGCTACGGCGTCTGCGCCCGCTGCGGCAAGGACATCCCCGAGCGCCGCCTCGAAGCCATCCCCACCGCCCGCTACGACGCCGAGTGCCAGACCCTCATCGAACAGGGCACGGGCGAAGACGAGCACGCGACTCTGTAAGCGCGGAAGTCAGAGCGCGGAATGCAGAACCGAAGACCGGGCCGCCTTCAGTTCTGCATTCCGCGCTCTGACTTCCGCGCTTTCCGCTACGCCTTCGGGTGCGCCTTGTCGTAGACCTCGATCAGTTTCTCCATCGAGACGTGGGTGTAGATTTGGGTGGTGGAGAGGCGCGCGTGGCCGAGGAGTTCCTGTATGTCGCGGAGGTCTGCGCCGCTGTCGAGGAGGTGGGTGGCGAAGGAGTGGCGCAGGGAGTGCGGGCTGATGTTGTGGATGCCGGCGCAGATTTTTATGTACTTGTCCACCATGCGGCCGACCGAGCGCGTGGTGATGCGCGTGCCCTGATAGTTGAGGAACATCGCCTCGGCGTCGCGCTCGGCCGGCGGCGCGTTGTTGAGGAAGTTCTGGCGCACGGTGAGCCAGCCCACGAGCGCGTGCAGCGCCGGCTCGCCGAACGGCACGATGCGCTCCTTGCGCCGCTTGCCCTTGACCCTCACCATCCGGTTCTTCAAGTCCGCGTCGCGCAAATCCAGCTTCACCAACTCCGACACGCGCACGCCCGTCCCGTAAAGCATCTCCAGAATGGCGCGGTCGCGTTTCCCTAAATCCGTCTCGGCGTCCGGCGTCTCGATGAAGCGGACGGCGTCCTCGACCGAGAGGTGGTTCGGCAGCTTCTTCTCAAGGCGCGGCGTCGAGACGAGTTTGGCCGGGTTCACCTCGACCGCGCCCTCGCGGATGAGGAACTGGAAGAAGGTGCGCAGGGCGGCCAGCTTGCGCGCGATGGAGGACTTCTTCTTCTGCGCGTCGTGGAGTTCCGAGAGCCACTCGCGGATGGTGATGTGGTCGACCTGCCTGATGTCCACCTCGCGGCGCTCGCCCGTCCGCGCGTCGGCCGGCGCGAGGTGGTCGAGGAACTGACCCAAGTCGATCGCGTAGTTCCGGAGCGTGTGCTCACTCACGTTCCGCTCGTAGCGCAGGTGTTCGAGAAACTGTGCGACTAGCTGCTCCATGGGCCGCCATCGTAAATCGTAAATCGTGAATCGTAAACAGAAAAAAGCCGCGAATCGTCAGCCGCGAATCGCGAAGACGCATTGAGAGCCGCCGGGGCTCGGAGCGTTCAGGCCGCGGCGGCTCTCCGTATTCCTATTTACGATTCACGGCCTTCACCTCTTCGGCGCGTAGTAGCCCTTGCGGGTGCGGACGCGGAGGTCGGGGCGCGAGGCGACGCGCAGCGTGAAGGCGTGGAAGCGGCCGTCGCGCAGCTCGGCGGGCGGGTAGTAGCTGAGGACGTACTGCTGGCGGAGGTCGGCGGCGATCTGCTGGAAGGCCGACTCGTAGTCGGCGCGCGTGACGGGCGCGTAGACGGCCCCGCCGGTCTGCGCGGCGAACTCCTGTAGGCGGCGCTCGCCGGTCAGGTCGCGCAGGTTCGTGTTGTCGCTGTGGCCGACGCGCACCGAGTAGACCTGACAGTGCATGGCGAGCAGGTGGGCCAGAGTCGTGTCGAAGTCGAGCTCGCTCATCGTGTCCGTGCCGTCGGAGACGACGATGAGGACGCGGCGGCCGCCGGCGCGGCTGAGGTAGTAGGCCGCGTCCGAGACGGTGTCGAAGAGGGCCGTCCCGCCCTCGGGCTTGCCGAACGACTCGACGGTGCGGACGAGGGCGCGGAAGTCGTTCGTCAGAGGGTGCGCCAGCTCGGGCACGGTCGAGATCGAGTAGACGGCGGCGCGGTCTACGGGGCGCAGGGCGGTCTGGAAGAAGCGCGCGGCGGCCTGCTTCTGGAAGGCGCGGGCGGCGGTGAGGCTGCCGCTGTTGTCGAAGAGGAGGACGACGTTGGCCGGCGTCTCGGCGCGCGACAGTTCGCCGATGGGCCGGGCCTCGCCGTCCACGATCAGCTCGAAGTCTTTCAACTGGAGGTCTGTGACGGCCCGGCCG
>DATMVI010000146.1:0-8741 GCA_035563275.1 Pyrinomonadaceae bacterium | reverse complement strand
GGGCCGGGCCTCGCCGGGGGGCGACCAGATGCTGCGGTCGAGGATCATCCGGCGCGGCGTGCAGTCGTCGGCGACGAGGTCGAAGCCGACGCGGCGGCCGTCCACGCGCACCTTGTAACGGCCGGGGCCGCCGCAGCCTTCGGGGCCGCCCGACGTTGACACCTCGATCTCGTCGCCCGCGCCCTTCCAACTCCCGCCCAAAGCGGGCCAGCGGTCGCCCTTGAGCGTGAACGTGCCGCCGGGGTCGAACTGAACGACGAAGACGCCGAACGTCAGGGGCCCGTCCGGAATCTTCACGTCAGACTGCGCGGCGGCCGGAGCCACAAAACCGGCGGCGGCCGCGAGTCCGGCCGCGAGCGACAGCGCCGCGCCGAGCCTCCGCCAACACACCCTTCTCATACGCATCGCCCTCCACCTCCACGACGTTCGCGCCCGACCGCGAACTCACGCCCGCGGCCTCGTGCGGGCGGCCATACTATATTTCGTCGGCCCAAAGTACAATTGCGGGGCGACCCCGTCCGGCCGCGGCGGGAGCAGGCTCGCCCGGCCGCCCGCGGCTCACACTTGATGGTAAGAAGCATGAAAAATTCTCTTCTGCCGGCCCTCCTCCTCGTCGGCGTCGCGGCGCTGGCGGCGCGCGCGCAGGTCACGGTCATCAGGGCGGGGAGGCTCATCGACCCCGAGACGGCCACGGCGCAGACGAATCAGGTCATCGTCGTCGAAGGCGGGAAGATCAAGGCCGTCGGGCGCGGCCTCGGCGTGCCGCCGGGCGCGGCCGTCGTCGACCTCTCCGACGCGTCCGTGCTGCCCGGCCTCTTCGACTGCCACACACACCTGCTCACGACGTGGCGGCCGAGCGCGGGGTGGAACCCGCGGACCGAGGCGTCGCAGGCGACTAGCCTGCGCACGCTGCGCGGCGTGGCGAACGCGCGCGGGATGCTCGAAGCCGGGTTCACGACCGTGCGCGACGTGGGCAACGCCGCGGACTATTCGGACACCTCGCTGCGCATGGCGATTGAGTTCGGGTGGGTTCCCGGCCCGACCGTCGTCAACGCCGGCAAGATCATCGCCCCCTTCGGCGGCCAGTGGCGCCACTGGCCCGGCCGCCCCGACCTCTTCGACGCCGAGTACATCTACGCCGACACGCGCGACGAGATGAAGAAGGCCGTGCGCGAGAACGTCTACTTCGGCGCGCGCGTCATCAAGATCGTCGTCAACGGGTCGGGCTTCAGGTACTCGGTCGAGGACGTGAGGTTTCTCGTCGAGGAGGCCGCGCGGTCGGGGCTGAAGGTGGCCGCGCACTGCAACGCGGACGAGGACGCGCGCCACGCCATCCTCGGCGGCGTCGCCTCCATCGAGCACGGCGAGGGCATGACGGAAGAGACGCTGCGGCTGGCGAAGGAGCGCGGCGTGGTGCTCGTCGGCACGGACTTCCCCGAGGCGCTCGCCGCCGAGCAGGGCTACGCGCCGTCGCTCGCGCCGCAGTTCCTCGCGCGGCTCCGGCGCGCTTACAAGGTCGGCGCGCCGATGGCCTTCGGCACCGACGCGCTGCTCACGACGCCCGACAAGAGCCGCGGGGCCTACGCGCTCGACTTCCTCGAAAGCTACGTCAAGGTCGGGATGCGCCCCGGCGAGATTCTGCGCATCATGACGGCGGACGCGGCGCGGCTCGTCGGCGTCGACGGCGAGCGCGGCGCGATCCGGCCGGGGATGGCCGCCGACATCATCGCCGCGCCCGCCAACCCGCTCGACGACGTGACGGCGCTCAGGCGCGTCAGCTTCGTGATGAAGGACGGCAAAGTCTTCAAGTCGCCCCGGCCGCTGCCGTAAGCCTGCGGCGTGGGCTTTATGAATTCTCACCCAGAGCGTTGGGCCATTTTCCTCAGCCCGCCCCGGCGAAGCCGGCCCGCCTCGACGTAACTCCAAAGAAAACCGCGCGGGCGCCGCCGGCACGGGCGTTGCCCGGAAGCGTGGCAGCTAAGGACGCTCGGCGGCGGGGGCCGAACCCGGCCGCGGTTCCGGCCCGCCGCTTTGTCCGAGCGCGGGAACGGAGTCTGTCGTGACGACTGAACGGGCGACGCCCGACGCCGGGTGCGTTAACTGCGAGGTGGGGGCCGAGCCGTTCTTCTGCGGGCTGGCGAAGAGCGCGCCGGGCGGCGCGGACGCGGCCGGCCCCGCCAGAGAGTACGCGAGGGGCGAGGTGCTGTTCGCCGAGGGGCAGGCGCCGCGCGGCGTCTACGTCCTCTGCCGCGGGCGCGTCAAGCTCTACACCTGCTCGGGCGAAGCGCGCGTGCTCATCACGGACATCACCGTGCCGGGCGACGTGCTCGGCCTGAGCGCCGTCGTCTCGGGCCAGCCTTACGAGGTCTCGGCCGAGACGCTCGGCGCCTGCCGGCTGACGCTCATCCGGCGCGACAGCTTCCTGCGGATTCTCAGCGAGGACGCGGGCGCTTCGATGCGCGCGACGCGGCAGTTGAGCTGCGACTACCGCACCGCCCACCGGCAGGCCAGCCTGCTCGGCCTCTCCGGCTCGGCGGCGGGCAAGCTGGCGGGCGCGCTGCTCGAACACCGCGCGCTGCGCGGCTCGGCCGGCGGCGCCGAACTCGCCCTCACGCACGAAGAGATCGGCCAACTCATCGGGGCCTCGCGCGAGACCGTCACGCGCCTCCTGAGCGAGTTCAAGAGGAGGAAGATTATCGAGGTCAAGGGCGCGACGCTGCGCGTGCGCGACCGCCTCGCCCTCGAAGCGCTGGCGATGTCCCGCTGACCCGGCGCGGCCCGCCCGCTGACAAAAACCCCGCGCGCCCCGGCCTCTCGCCCGCCGCCGCGGCGGCGGGCCGCGCCTTCGGCTCGGCGAACGCGGCCGAAGACTTCGGCCGCGTCGTCGGCTCCTGCGGGGCGCGCAGACCCTCCTGACCTTTGGTCTGCGCGGGCCAGCGTTTGAGTTTGGCGGCGCCCTGCCCGAACGACGTTTGCAGGCCGGCGGCGAGCGCGAGCAGGCAGGCCGCGAGCGGGAGGCTTCGATGAGTCATATTGGATTGCCGAAAGTTTGCGCGCCGCGTTTATACTTGGGGCGCTCGTCCCGCAACACCACCTCCGAGGCCCGCGCGCGGGCCGCCGCGAGTCGCCTTCGCCTCGGCTTAAGGAGAGAAGCTGTTTGCTGTCAACGCTGGCAAGACGGGTCGTGCCGCTGCTGCTCGCCTGCGCGCTCGACGCCCCCGGCGCGGCGGCCCAGACGCCCGCCCCAGACCTTTCGCGCGAGCCGACGCTCTACGTCGTCGGCTACGCCCACCTCGACACCCAATGGCGATGGGAGTACCCGCAGGTCATCAACGAATTTCTGCCGAGCACGATGCGCGACAACTTCGCGCTCTTCGAGAAGTACCCGACCTACGTCTTCAACTTCAGCGGCTCGAACCGCTACCGCATGATGAAGGAGTACTGGCCGGAGGACTACGCGCGCGTGAAGCGCTACGTGGCGGCGGGGCGCTGGTTCCCGGCCGGCTCGTCGGTCGAGGAGGGCGACCCGCTCGCGCCCTCGGCCGAGTCCATCGTCCGCCAAATCCTCTACGGCACGCAGTTCTTCCGCCGCGAGTTCGGGCGTTCGAGCGCCGAGTACATGCTGCCTGACAGCTTCGGCTTCCCCGCCTCGTTCCCCTCCATCCTCGCCCACATGGGCCTCAAAGGCTTCTCGACGCAGAAACTCTACTGGGGTTCGGCCGCGCCCGTCGGCGGCCCCGATTCGCCCCAGCGGACGCCGCCCGGCGTCCCCTTCAACGTCGGCGTCTGGGAGGGGCCGGACGGGCGCGGCATCGTCTCGGCCTTAAACCCGCGCCCCTACGACAGCAACGTGCGCGAGGACTATAGCAAAAGCCCGCCGGCGCAGGCCGCCAACCCCGCCGTCAACTACTTCCCGCAGGACTGGCCCGCGCGCATCCGCCGCAACGGCGAGACGAGCGGCCTCTTCGCCGACTACACCTACTTCGGCCCCACCGGCGACATCGGCGGCGCGCCGCGCGAGTTCTCCGTGAAGATGCTGGAGGCGGTCGTCAACCGCAAGCGGGCGGTCATCCCGCCCCCGCCGCCCGCCCTGCCTCCGGCCGACGCCGCGGGGCCGGAGGCGCAAGTCGGCGACGGCCCCGTCCGCGTCCTCTCGGCCACGGCCGAGCGGATGTTCCTCGACATCCCGGCGTCGCTCGTGTCGCGGCTGCCGCGCTACCGCGGCGAGTTCCTGCTGACCAACCACTCGGCCGGCTCGCTCACCTCGCAGGCTTACCAGAAGCACTGGAACCGGCAGAACGAGTTGCTGGCCGACGCCGCCGAGCGCGCCTCGGTCGGGGCCGCGTGGCTCGGCGCGCGCGCCTACCCGCTGCGGAGGCTCAACGACGCGTGGACGCTCGTGATGGGCGGGCAGTTCCACGACATCCTGCCGGGCACGGCCACGCCGCGCGCCTTCGAGTTCTCGTGGAACGACGACGTGATCGCGCTCAACCAGTTCGCCTCCGTGCTCACGAGCGCCGCCGAGGGCATCGCCTCGGGCCTCGACACGCGGGCGGCGGGCGCGGCCGTCGTCGTCTACAACCCTCTGAACGTCGAGCGCGAGGACGTGGTCGAGGCGCACGTCTCCTTCGAAGGGGGCCCGCCCCGCGGCGTCCGCGTCTTCGACCCCGAAGGCCGCGAAGTGCCCGCGCAGATCGAAAGCGCGAGGGGAGGCGCGGCGCGCGTGCTCTTCCTCGCGCGCGCCCCTTCGGTCGGCTTCGCCGTCTACGACGTGCGCGCGGCCGACGCGCCGGCCGCGCCCCCCGGCTCGCCGCTCAGGGTCACGGACTCTTCGCTGGAGAACGCGCGCTACCGCCTGACGCTTAACGATGACGGCGACGTGGCGAGCGTCTTCGACAAGGCCACCGGCAGGGAGTTGCTCGCGGCCCCGGCGCGGCTCGCCTTCCAGACCGAGCGGCCCCGCGACTGGCCCGCGTGGAACATGGACTGGGCCGACCGGCAGAAGCCGCCGCGCGCCTTCGTCTCGGGGCCGGCGAAGCTCCGCGTCGTCGAGCGCGGCCCGGCGCGCGTCGCCGTCGAAGTCGAGCGCGAGGCCGAAGGCTCGAAGTTTTTGCAGACCGTCCGGCTCTCGGCCGGAGGCGCCGGCCACCGCGTCGAGTTCGACAACCGCGTGGACTGGCGCACGGGGGCGGCCGCGCTCAAGGCCACCTTCCCGCTGACGGCCGCCAACCCGCTCGCCACCTACAACTGGGGCGTGGGCACCGTCGAGCGCGGCAACAACGACGAGAAGAGGTTCGAGGTTCCCTCGCACCAGTGGTTCGACCTCGCCGACCGCGGCGGCTCGCACGGCGTCACCGTGCTCTCCGACTGCAAGTACGGCTCGGACAAGCCGGACGACCGGACGCTGCGCCTGACGCTGCTCTACACGCCCGGCCTCGGCGCGGGGGGCGGATGGGAGTACCACGACCAGACGACGCAGGACTGGGGCCGCCACGAGTTCACTTACGGCCTCGCCGGGCACGCCGGCGACTGGCGGCGCGCGCAGACCGACTGGCAGGCGCAGCGCCTCAACCAACCCCTCGTCGCCTTCCAGAGCCCGCGCCACCCCGGCCCGCTCGGCAAGACGCTTTCGCTGCTCTCCACCTCGGACACGCGCGTGCGCGTCCTCGCCTTCAAGCGCGCCGAGGAGACCGACGAGTTCGTCGTCCGCCTCGTCGAACTCGACGGCCGGGCGCGGCCGAACGTCCGCCTCAAATTCGCCGGCCCCGTCGCGTCGGCGCGCGAGGTGAACGGGCGCGAGGAGCGGGTCGGCGCGGCCACGGTTTCGCGCGGCGAGTTGGCGGCGGACTTCGGCCCCTACCAGCTCCGCACCTTCGCGCTCAAGCTCGCGCCGCCGCGCGCGCGCCTGAGCGCCCCGCGGTCGCGCCCCGTCGAGATGCCTTACGACCTCACCGCCGCCGGCCCGCACGCCGCCAAGCCCGCGGCCGGCTTCGACTCGGCGGGCCGCGCCCTCCCGGCCGAGCTGCTGCCCGCCGAGATTCCTTTCGCCGGCGTCAGCTTCCGCCTCGGCCCGGCCGGCGGCCCGAACGCGCTCGTCGCGCGCGGCCAGACGATCAAGCTGCCGGCCGGCGACTTCAGGCGCCTCTACGTCCTCGCGGCCTCCGCGGACGGCGACCGGCGCGCCGTCTTCCGCGTCGGCGGCCGCGCCTCGGAGTTGACGATTCAGCACTGGGGCGGCTTCGTCGGCCAGTGGGACAATCGGCGCTGGAAGCCGGGGCCGTGGCGCATCCCGCCGCACGCGAACCCGGAGACGGCCGCGCGCCTGAAAGGCCGCACAGACCCTTACGCCGAGATGACCGGCATCACGCCCGGCTTCATCAAGCGCGCCCCGCTCGCGTGGTACGCCTCGCACCACCACCGCGCCGACGGCGCGAGCGAGCCTTACGCTTACTCCTACCTCTTCGCGCACGTCTTAGACCTGCCGGCGGGCGCGCGCGACCTGACGCTGCCCGACGACGAGCGAGTCCGCGTCATGGCCCTCACCGTCTCGGGCGAAGGCGAGCCGACGCGCCCCGCGCGCCCGCTCTACGACACGCTGGAGCGTTGAAGACACGGGCCGCGGGCGGCGGCCTTCGATTGCTTTTCCCCGGAGAGGTGCGGCGATGGACGAAGCGGTGCTGGAGCAACTGTGCGACGTGGCGGGCAGCCTCTTCGAGAGGGGCTACGCCCACGGCTCGACCGGCAACATCTCGGTGCGCGTCGGCGGAGAGTTCTGGGTGACGCCGACGGGCGGCGCGCTGCGCGGCCTGACGCCGGCCCGGCTCGCGCGGCTCGACCTCGAAGGCCGGCGGCTCAACGAGCGCGAGCCTTCCAAAGAGCACCCGTTCCACGCCGCCGTCTACCGCCGGAGGCCGGAGGCGCGCGCCGTCGTCCACCTGCACTCGACCTACGCCGTCGCCCTCTCCTGCCTCGAAGCTTTCGACGGCGACGAGGGCCTGCCGCCGCTCACGCCCTACTACTTCATGCGCGTCGCGCCCCTCGCCGTGCTCCCTTACTTCCGCCCCGGCTCGCCCGCTCTGGCCGCGGCCGTCGCCGACGCGGCCGCCGCGCACCACTCGATGCTGCTCCGCAACCACGGCCTCATCTGCGCCGGCGCCTCCCTCTCGGAAGCGGCCGACCGCGCCGAAGAACTGGAGCAGACCGCGCGCCTCCACTTCATCCTCCGCCACGAAAAGACCCGCCCCCTCTCGCCCGCCGACGTGCTGGAGCTGAAAAAGTCGTGAAGAGGAGTCCTCAGTCGCCAGTCGTCAGTTATCGGTTTTGTCTTGACTGACGACTGGCGACTGACACCTGCTTTTTCTATTCACGGCTTTTAAGCTATGCGCGCGAGCCAGTCGGCGTCGCGGCCGGCGTGGGCGGTGAGCGCTTCGTGGGCCTGTTCGATTGTCCAGTCGCGGTGGACGAGGCCGCCGGCGGCTTCGGCGGCGGCCAGCGGGTCGCCGTCGCCGGGGTAGAGGACGTTGCGGCCGACGGGCGCGCCGCGCACGTTCGGCCCGGCCCCGAGGCCCGCCGCCAGCTCGCGCAGGAACGGGCGCACGTCACCGACCGGCTCGCCGCCGAGGAGCAGGATGGGCAGCGTCGTCGCGCGCGCCACCATCTCGTAGTTCTCGCAGTAGGGCAGCTTGAGCCAGACGTGGCGGCTGCTGTCGCCGAGCGCGGCGGCCGCGCCCGCCGTGCGCGCCAGCTCCTCGGCCGTCTTGATGATGCGGTAGCCGCCCTCGACGCGCTCGACCGGCAGGGCCTCCAGAAACATCGGGAGGCCGAGCGCGCTCTGCTCCGAGACGGCGCGCGCGGTGGCGAGCAGAGTCTTAAGCGAGTCCGGCTCGGCGTCGCACAGCCTGAGTAAGACCTTCGTCGCGTCGAGCCCCCACTCGGCGCAGGCCGCCGGGCTCGGGCCGCTCATCGGGTCGTCTATCTCCCAACTGCTGCCGAGCAGCCCGGCGCGGTTGAGGCTCGCGACGAGGAGCTTGCCGTCGAGGAAGGCGGGGCCGCCCGCGCGCCGCATCAGTTCGTGGACGACGAGCAGGTCTTCGATGATGTCCATCGTGGCGAGCACGCCGTCAACCACGTCGCTCTGCAAGACGCGCAGCGTGCGCGCCAGATACCCCTGGCGGTCGGCCATGCGGAGCGGGTCTCCGCCGACGCGCGTCACGCGACGCGCCGGGTGGTCGGAGGCGAGGATGTTGAGCCGGCCCGCCGGGGCCAGACGTTCGCGCCGCCGGCGCCCGCGCGCGACGCGCAGCGGAAGCTCCGGATCGCTCACCCGCAGCTCCGTCACCTGTTCGAGCACGGACGAAGGGAGAAATGCTTTCGCGTCGAATGACAAACTTTAAAACCCTCCTCTGTCGCGTATGAATTGCAGCGCCTCGTCCTCGCGCGGCATGAAGTTAGCGCAGCCGTGGCGCGTGACGACGATGGCCCCGCAGGCGTTGCCCATCCGCGCCGCGCGCTGCCAGTCCCACCCCCTCAGGTAGCCGTAAAGGAAGCCGCCCGCGAAGGCGTCGCCCGCGCCGAGGACGTTCAAGACCTCGACGCGGAACGTCGCGGCCTCGACCCACTCGCCGCCGCGCGCGCGGACGAGCGTGCTCTGCGCGCCGCGCTTGACGACCACGGCCTCCGGCCCCGCCGCGAGCAGTTCGTCAACGCCTTCCGCCAGCGCGTCCGGCGGGCGCGCCGACTCG
>DATMVI010000145.1:0-3061 GCA_035563275.1 Pyrinomonadaceae bacterium | reverse complement strand
CTACTGACTACTTCTTCTTTCTCCCCCTCTTCGAGCTTCTCGCCGGCGAGGGCGATGAAGGCGTCGTCGAGCGTGGGGGCGGAGGCGCGGCGCTTGAGTTCGTCGGGCGTGCCCTCGGCGATGAGCCGGCCGTGGGCGATGAAGCCGACGCGCGCGCAGAGCCGTTCGGTCTCGGCCATGTCGTGCGAGGTGAGCAGGATGGTCGTCCCCTCCTCGCGCCGCAGACGTTCGAGGAAGCCCTGCACGTCGCGGCGGCTCTTCGGGTCGAGGCCGGTGGTCGGCTCGTCGAGCAGCAGCAGCGGCGGGTTGACGAGGAGCGCCCGCGTGATCGCCACCTTCTGCTGCATGCCGCGGCTCATCTCTTCGAGCGGGTCGGTGAACTTCTCGCCGTCGAGGCCGAGCGCTTCGAGAATCTCCAGCGACCGCCGCTCGGCGCGCGCGCGGTCGAGGCCGTAGAGGTAGGCCGAGTAGAGGAGGTTTTCGCGCGCCGAGAGCTTCTTGTAGAAGGCCGCGTCCACGCTCACGCGCCCGATCTTGCGGCGCGCGAGGTGCTCCTCGCCGGGGACGCGGTGGCCGAGCAGGCGCACGTGGCCCGCGTCGGGCGAGAGCAGCGTCGCCAGCACGCGGATGAGCGTGGACTTGCCCGACCCGTTCGGCCCCAGCAGGCCGTAGGTCTCGCCCACGGCGACCTCGAAGGAGACGTCGCGCAGCGCGTGCGTCACCGCCCGGCGGGGCCGCAGGTAGCCCGTGCGTTTGCTGAAGGTTTTGTGGAGACGGCGGACTTCGATACCCGGATCAGGCATTGGCCTACGCACCTTCCCGACCTGTCGCGTGGTCGGGGAACCGCTTCCCGAATTGGAAAAGGAAAGGGAGGACGACGGTGTCGCCGGACGGCGTGACTCAGGCGAGTCTGATGCGCAGGATCGTAAACATGAAATCCACCTCGTTTCGAGTGAGGCAAGGATAGACGACGCCCGCCGGTTTGGCAAGCTTTATTTCGCAAAGTAGTTGGGGGCGGCGGCGGAATCCGGCCGGGCCGGCGAACATACCGGGCCGCGGCGCCGTAATGGCCTTACAGGAGGCGACGCAGAATGTACTGTTCAGCTTGCGGCTCGGCCGTGTCGAGGGACTTGCGCTACTGTAACCGCTGCGGGGCGAAGGTGGGCGCGGCGAAGGGTGATGACGCTGCCGAGTCGGCCGAGTCGTACGCCGAATCGCTCGGGTGGGCGGCGGTCGTCGCTTTCATCTCGGGCCTCGGGGTCATCATCGGCCTGATGGCCGTGATGAAAAATGTGGTCGGCTTCGACCCGGGCGTCATCCTCGCCATCACCGCGCTCAGCTTCGCGCTGCTGCTCACAATCGAAGGCGTGCTCATCCGGCTGCTGCTGAAGGGCGGGAGGGGCGCGAGGGGGGCGGGTGACGCGGGGCGGCCGGGCGAGCAGACGACCAAAGAGCTCGACGAGGCGCGGCCGCCGACGCTGCCGGAGCCCCCGCCGAGCGTCACCGAACAGACCACCCGCGCCTTCGAGCCGATCCGCCGCGAGCGGAAATCAACTTAGGGCCTCGCGGTCGAGCGAGCCCCGCCCCGCCCGCCCCACACGGCCACACCCAAAACCTACCTCGCGCCGAAGGTGATCTCCCTGAAGCCTTCGGCCGGGAGCGTTGCGACCAGCCGGCCCGTCGCGGCGTCGGGCCGGAGGTTGAGGTCGCGGCCGTCGGCGCTCGCGGAGCGGACGCCGGGGAAGGCGAGCAGTTCGAGGGCGGCGAGGGGGCGCGCCCCGTCGTAGGCGCCCGAGCGCGCGAGCCGGAGGCGGCCGCCGCCGAGCGCGAGCGTTGTCGTGCGCGAAGCGCCGCGCAGGTGCCCGTAGCCCTCGCCCGCGTCCTCGTAGAAACTGCTCTCGCCCTCCGCGCCGCCGACGGCGACGAGCGTCAGCGGCAGCCCCTTCATCTCGCCCGTGTGCTGCACGACCGGCTGCGTCGGGATGACGGCCCCGGCGCGCGCGAACAGCGGCAGGCGGCCGAGCGGCGCCTCGACCTCCGCGTCCGTCCCGCCCTCGTAGCGCCGGCCCGTCCACCAGTCGACCCACGCCGCGCCGGCCGGGAAGTAGACGCGCCGCTTCGTCGTGCCCTCGACGACGACGGGCGCGACGAGCAGGTCGCGGCCGACGAGGTACTGGTCTTCGTTGAGGTAGGTGCGGTCGTCGGCCGGGTGCTCGAACCAGAGCGGGCGCATGACGGGCGCGCCCGTCTCGGCGTGCTCGCGGAAGAGCGTGTAGAGGTAGGGGAGCAGGCGGTAGCGCAGCTCGATGGCGGCGCGGTTGATCTTCGTGAACTCGGGGCCGAACGAGTAAGGCTCGTGCGGGTTCGAGTTGAACTCGGAGTGCGAGCGCAGGAAGGGCGTGAGCGCGGCGGCCTGAAGCCAGCGCGCGTAGAGCTCCGGCGAGGGGTTGCCGGAGAAGCCGCCCACGTCCGCGCCGACGAAGGGCACGCCCGAGACGCCGAGGTTCGTGAGCATCGGGATCGAGAGGCGCAGGTGATCCCAGCTCGCCACGTTGTCGCCCGTCCACACCGCCGAGAAGCGCTGGATGCCGGCGTAGCCCGCGCGCGTCAGCACGAAGGGCCGCTCGCCGGGCCTGAGCTTCCTCAAGCCCTCGAAGGTCGAGCGCGCCATCTGCATCCCGTAGACGTTGTGGTAGCGGGCGTGAGTCCCCGGCTCGCCGTCGCCGGCGTGGCGCGCGTCGTAGGGGAACGTCTTCATCGGGTGGTGGTAAGTGTCGGGCTTCGGCGTCGTCTCGGAGAGGAAGATGCCCGGCTCGTTCATGTCGTTCCAGAAGCCGGCGACGCCCTCGTCCAGATGCTGTTTGTAGTAGGAGGCGAACCACTCGCGGGCCGCCGCCGAGGTGTAGTCGGGGAAGGCGCAGACGCCCGGCCAGACCGTCCCGTGGAACTCCTCGCCCGCGGCCGTCCTGACGAAGTGGCCGCCGGCCCTGCCCTCGCGGTAGACGTGGTAGTTCTCGTCCACCTTGATGCCGGGGTCGATGATGACGACGGTGCGGAAGCC
>DATMVI010000144.1:0-3781 GCA_035563275.1 Pyrinomonadaceae bacterium | reverse complement strand
GACGTGGGCCTCGCACTTCGGCTACGGCGCGGCGTGCGGCGCGCTCTACGGCGCGCTGGCCGCCGAGCGCGACGTGCCGCCTCTGGCCGCGGGCGTCGGGTTCGGGCTGGCCGTGTGGGCCGGGAGTTATCTGGGCTGGCTGCCCGCCGCGGGCATCATCAGCCCGGCGACCGAGCACCCGCCGCGCCGCAACGCGCTGATGATCGCCGCCCACGTCGTGTGGGGCGCCACCACCGGCCTCGTCGTGGCCGGGCTGTCGGACGGGCGCGAACGGGGATGAGCGCCGCGGTCGGCGTCGAGCAGACTGAAGCGCCGGGGCGTTGGCGCGCGCTGGCTCTGTTGGGCGCGGCCGAGTTGCTGGCGATGTCGCTTTGGTTCTCGGCCTCGGCCGTGACGCCGGCTCTGCGCGCGGAGTGGGGGCTGACCGAAGGCGAGGCCGGTTGGCTGACGACTTCGGTGCAGTTCGGCTTCGTCGCCGGGACGCTGCTTTCGGCGCTGCTGAACCTGCCCGACGTGCTCAGCGCGCGAAAGCTCTTCACGCTCTGCGCGGCGGCGGGCGCGGTCGTCAATGCGCTGTTCGGACTCTTGGCCGAGGGCTTCGCCTTCGGCGTCAGCCTGCGCTTCCTCGTCGGCTTCTTCCTCGCGGGCGTCTACCCGCCGGGGATGAAGGTGATGGCGACGTGGTTCCGGCGCGGGCGCGGCACGGCGCTGGGCGTCCTCGTCGGGGCGCTGACGCTCGGCAAGGCCGCGCCCTACCTCTTCAACGCCGTGGGCAGCGACGACTGGCGCTCGAACGTCCTCGTCGCCTCGGCGGCGGCCGTCGCCGGCGGACTCGTCGTGCTCCTCTTCGTCGGCGACGGGCCGCACGCGACGGCCGGGGCGAAGTTCGACCTCCGGCAGGTGGCGCGCGTCTTCTCGAACCGCGGCGTGCGGCTCGCCAACTTCGGCTACTTCGGACACATGTGGGAGCTGTACGCGATGTGGACGTGGGCGCCGGTGATGATCCGCGCGAGCCTCGCCGGGAGCGGGGCCGCGCCGGCTCTCGCCGAGGCGGCCGCCTTCGTCGTCATCGGCGCGGGCGCGGTGGGCTGCGTCGCGGCGGGGCTGTGGGCCGACCGCGCCGGCCGGACGACCGTGACCTCCGCGGCGATGTGCGTGAGCGGCGCGTGCTGCCTGCTGGTCGGGTTCCTCTACGGGGCGCACCCGGCGCTGCTGCTCGCGGTGGCGGCGGTGTGGGGCGCGAGCGTGGTGGCCGACTCGGCGCAGTTCTCGGCCTGCGTCACCGAACTCGGCGACCCGCGCTACATGGGGACGGCGCTGACCGTCCAGACCTGCTGCGGCTTCCTGCTCACGACCGCCTCGATCCACCTCGTCCCGGCCGTCGCCGGCGCGGCCGGCTGGCGCTACGCCTTCGCCGTGCTCGCGCCCGGCCCGCTGCTCGGCACGCTCGCCATGCTCCGGCTGCGCCGTCTGCCGGAGGCGGCGCAGATCGCGGGCGGGAGAAGATGAAAGCCGTAAGCCGTAAACCGCGAAGAGAAGTTATCGGTTCTCGGCCGCCGATAAAGGCGAAAGAACTGATGACTGACAACTCGTCTTCGCGGTTCGCGGTTCACGGTTGACGAAAGGGGTTTCATGGGGAAGAAGCACGGGGCGTGGACGATCGAGTCTTCGGAGTGTCGGTATAAAGACGATTTCGTCGAGTTCTGGGTGGACGAGTGCTTGAAGCCGGACGGCGAGCCGGGGCGGCGCGCGACGCTGCGGATGCTGCCGGGCGTGGCGGTGCTGGCGTTGGACGAAGAGGGCTTCGCCCACATGATCCGCAAGTTCCGCTACGCCATCGGCAGGGAGAGCGTCGAGGCGGTGCAGGGCGCGACGGACGAGGGCGAGTCAGAGGCGGAGGCGGCGCGGCGCGAGCTGAAGGAGGAACTCGGCATCGAGGCGCGCGAGCTGACCGACCTCGGGCTGGTAGACGCCGTCACCTCGCAGGTCTTCTCGCCCTCGCGCATCTTCCTCGCGCGCGGCCTCGCCTTCGGCGAACACGACCGCGAAAGCACCGAAGTCCTCCAACCCTTCAAGGTCAAACTCGGCGAGGCCGTCCGCATGGTGATGGACGGCGAGATCACGCAGGCGACGACGTGCGTGCTCGTGTTGAAGGCGGCGCGCTTGTTGGCGGATGAATAAGGAGACAATATGGCTGACACAAGGTGCCAGATTGAGTGCGAGGATTGGATACGTCGCGAATGGATGCCTAAATTTTTCGGGCAGCTTTTCTACCGAGAGCGGATGCCGCTTAGCTCAGGAGGCGTCTTTGACTTCGACGCGGTGAGCGCGGACAAGACCATCGTCGCGAGCATTTCTACCAGCGGGGCACGCACGGCCTCGGGTAAACATGCAGTAGGCAAGCTGATGAAGTTGCGTTCTGACATGCTTTTCCTACTGTTAAGCCAAGCCCCACGTAAAGTCATAGTTCTATGTGAGCTTGATATGTACGAGCTATGCCGGCGCGAAAAAGCTAGCGGCAGAACTCCTGCGGAGATTGAATTCATCCACGCGACTTTGCCCGGCGAACTTGCGGGGAGGTTAGTCGCGGCCCGTAAACTCGGGAGCGATGAAGTCTCCCCGACCCGCTAGTCGGCTACGGTCTCTTCTTCAAGTGCGATTTGAACCAGTCGAGGGCGCGGCGGTCGGGGGTTAGAAAACAAGTTGTCAGTCGCCGGCAGTCGGTAAAGCCGAAGACGAAACTGGCGGCTGGCGGCTTGTTTCTCAACCGTGATGACGGGTTCGCCGCGGGCGGCGTTAACTGCTTCGCGCAGATTCAAACGAAGGAGGGGCGGGGCGGCGTTCCGCAAAAAAGCGCCGCGGGACTCTCGGGCGGAGAGTCCCGCGGCGCTCGCGTTGACGGAAGTGTTCGCGGTCGCGCTCAGGCGCGGGCGGACTGCGCTTGGCCCTGCATGCGTTTCTTCTCCTGCTCCATGCGCCGGCCGAGGTCGTCGATCTGCTCCTCGCTCAAGACCTGACGCGCCTTCTGGAACATCTCGCCCTCCTCCTCTTCGACGTGGTGCTCGACGTTCTCCTGCAAGACCTTGAGCTTGGCCGTCCACTGCTCGCTCGTCACCTCGCCGCCTTCGAGTTCGCTCAGCAGGCGCTTGACGACGGCGTGCTCCTCGAAGCCTTCGAGGACGATCTCGCGCGTCTCGGCCTCCTGCTTGATGGCCGGGTAGAAGATGGTCTCCTCGATGTGCGCGTGGATGTCGAGTTCCTGTTTCAGTCTGGCGAACAACTCGGTGCGCGTCTTCTCGGCGCGCTCGGTCGTGGGTTCGAGCTGTTGGAAGATGCCCGACACTTTCTGGTGGTCTTCCTTCAGCAGTTGAAAAGCGTTCATCTGTCCTCCTCCTGTCCTGCCACACAAGTCCCCGGCGCACGATTCCGATACGTGCGCCGCACGTCCCCCGAGAGACAGACAAGCGCAGTGCCAAGCGCGGGTGGCGGGCGTCAGGCGCCGGGCGTCGGAAAGACGAGTTGCTTCACCCGACACCCGCCGCACGTCGCCCTCTTTTTGCCTCCGTCCGCCTTTGCCTTTAAACTTGTGGGCGATGGGCACGCGTGAAGAGAGACGGGAGTCGGCGGCGCGGGGCGAGGCCGCGGAGGCGTCTTCGGCCGCGCAGGCGACGCATTACCATTCGCGGATGGAGGCCGAGCGGGAGCGCGGCGAGTCGCGCGGCGCTGAAGCCCGAGAGGGCGGCGCGGCCGACGACAACGACGCCGCGCCGGGCCGCGCGGG
>DATMVI010000143.1:0-4261 GCA_035563275.1 Pyrinomonadaceae bacterium | reverse complement strand
CCGCGACATGGAGGGCGAGCGTGTGGCGACGCTCAAGGACGTCATCGTCCACCTCGGCGAAGACCACCCGCCCGTCATCGGCGTCGTCGCGCGCCTGCGCCGCCGCGACTTCTTCCTGCCGCGCGCGCGCATCGGCGCGCTCGACGAGCAGGGCGTCCGCCTCAGCTCCGACATCCTCGACCTGCGCCCCTTCTCGCGCCGCGAGGGCGAGGTGCTCTTAGCCAAGGACGTGCTCGACAAGCAGCTCATCGACGTGGACGGCAAGCGCGTCGTGCGCGTCAACGACGTGCAGCTCATCGAGGCCGCCGGCCAACTGCGCGTGACCGGCGCCGACGTCTCGCTGGCCGGCCTCTGGCGCCGGCTCACCCCGCACAACTTCATCGGCACCAACCGCCCCGTCGAGGTCATCGACTGGGCCGACGTCGGCTACCTCGCCACCGACGCCGCCACCGTCCAGCTCAAGTCCTCGCGCGACAAGCTGGCCCGCCTCCACCCCGTCGAGATCGCCCGCCTCGCCGAGGCGCTCTCCTACCACCAGGGCGCCGAGATCATCGAGGCGTTCGACGACGAGACGGCCGCCGAGACCCTCGAAGAGATGGCCGACGAGGATCAGGCCCGCATCATCGGCGAGATGGAGGAGGAGCGCGCCGCCGACATCCTCGAATGGATGTCGCCCGACGAGGCCGCCGACGTGCTCGGCGACCTGCCCGAGGAGAAGGCCGAAGACCTGCTCGAACGCATGGAGGGCGAGGAGAAGGCCGACGTGGCCGAACTGCTCCCCTACGAGGACGACACGGCCGGCGGCCTGATGACCACCGAGTTCGTCGTGCTCCCCAAGAACCTGACGGTCGGCGAGGCCATCGCCCGCCTGCGCGAGATGGCCGAGACGCCGAATATGATCTACTACCTCTACGTCGTCGAGCGGGAGGGCTCGTGGCGGCTCCTCGGCCTCATCGCCCTGCGCAGCCTCATCCTCGCCGACCCCGACGCGCCGCTCTCCGAGGTCATGCGCACCGAGTTCCAGCGCGCGCACCCGGACGACCCGGCCCGCGAGGTCGCCGAGACGATGGCCGAGTACAACCTCCTCGCCCTCCCCGTCGTGGACGACGAGGGCGACATCGCCGGCATCGTCACCGTCGACGACGCCATGGAATACTTACTCCCCAAGGGCTGGCGGCAGAGGCTGCCGAGACTTTTCGGTTAGACTGGCGCCGGAGACGCGAGGCCGACTTACTTTATGAAAGACGGGGAACCTCCGAGTGGTCGAGACGCGCGCAGCCGTGAAGAGGGCGGGGCGTCGCCTGTGGCGCGGCGTGCGGCGCGTGCGCGGCGCGCGGCGCGGCCTCGCGGCCTACCTCGCCGTGCTCGGCCCCGGCATCATCGCCGCCAACTCCGGTAACGACGCCTCCGGCATCGCCACCTACTCCTCGGTCGGCGCGCGCTACGGCTACACCCTCCTCTGGACGCTCGCCCCCATCCTCCTCAGCCTCGGCCTCGTGCAGGAGATGTGCGCGCGCATGGGCGTGGTGACGGGCAAGGGGCTGGCCGACCTCATCCGCGAGCGGTTCGGGGTGCGGTGGACGGCGCTCGTCATGCTCGCCCTGCTCGTCGCCAACGGCGGCGTCATCGTCTCGGAGTTCGTCGGCATCGCGGCGGCCACGGAGCTCTTCGGCGTCTCGCGCTACCTGTCGGTGCCGCTCGCCGCCTTCGGCATCTGGTGGGTCGTCGTCAAGGGCTCTTACCAGAGGGTCGAGCGCGTCTTCCTCGTGATGTCGCTCGTCTTCCTCGGCTACATCGCCTCGGCCTTCATGGCGCGGCCCGACTGGGGCGCGGTCGGCCGCGAGCTGGCGCGCCCCTCCTTCAGCTTCGAGCGCGAATACCTCTTCATGCTGGTCGCGCTGATCGGCACGACCATCACGCCCTTCATGCAGGTCTTCGTCCAGTCGTCGGTGGTGGACAAGGGGGCGACCGTCGAGGACTACGCGCTGACGCGGGCGGACGTGTGGGTCGGCACGGTCTTCTCCGTCGCCATCGCCTTCTTCATCGTCGTCTCGACGGCGGCGACGCTGCACGAGACGCGCGGGCCGACCGAGCTGGAGTCGGCGGCCGACGCGGCCCGCGCGCTCGCGCCCGTCGCCGGCGCTTACGCGCAGGCCCTCTTCGCCGTGGGCCTTCTGGGCGCGGCGATGCTCGCCGTCGGCGTGCTGCCGCTGGCGACGGCCTACTCGATCAGCGAGGCGCTCGGCTTCGAGAAGGGCGTCTCGCGCAGTTTCCGCGAGGCCCCGATCTTCGTCGGCATCTTCACCTTCCTGATCGCGGCCGGCGCCTTCGTCGCGATGATCCCGGGGCTGCCCGTGATCGACGTGCTGCTGACCACGCAGTTCATCAACGGGCTGCTCCTGCCCGTCATCCTCGTCGCCGTGCTGCGCCTCGCCGGGAGCCGCGAATTAATGGGTGCATACGCCAACGGGCCGCTCTATAATGCCGCCGCGTGGCTCATCGTCGCCCTCGTCTCCGCGCTCTCGGCGACGCTGGTGGCGACGACGCTCTTCGGTTAAAAACAGCCCGGAGTCCGGACTCCGGACTTACAAACTCCAGACTTTAAGCCCGTGTCTCGCCCTCGTCTCAGAAACCAGATCGCCGTCCCGGTCGTGGCCGCCGCCGTGTGCGCGCTGGCCCTCTACGTGCTCTCGAGCGTGGGCGGCGGCCCGTTCTCGGCCGGCTTCATGACCGAGCCGCGCGACGGCATCGAGTGGGCGATGCGGCTGGTGAGCATCCTCTTCTGGGTGAGCCTCTCCTTCGTCGCCGTCCGCGCCCTAAACGAGCTGGTCTTCCTCATCTTCCGCAAGCGCAAGGGCTACGAGGCCCCGAGCCTGATGCGCGACCTCTTCTCGCTGGTCGCCTACGTCACCTCGCTCGCCGTCATCCTCAAGTTCCACTTCACAGACCTCTCGTTCGGCGCGCTGCTCTCCGGCTCGGCCCTCTTGGGCATCATCCTCGGCCTCGCCCTTCAGGACACGCTCGGCAACCTCTTCGCGGGCATCTCGCTGCACGCCGACAAGCCCTTTCAGGTCGGGGACGTGCTCGCCGTCGGCCCCTTCACCGGCGTCGTCGAGTCCATCACGTGGCGGGCCGTCAAGATCAAGACCTTCCAGAACCACACCGTCCTCGTCAGCAACGCGACCATCGCCAAGGAGAACTTCACGGTCTGCCCGCGCGACAACGCCAACGCGCGCATCGTCTTCTTCAGCGCCGCCTACTACGACTCGCCCGTCCGCGTCATCCACACCGTGCGCGAGGCCATCCGCGAGTGCGAGAACGTGCTGCGCTACATGACCCCGGTGGTGCGCATCCGCGGCTACGGCGACAGCGGCATAGACTACGAGGTCAAGTACTGGCTCTCCGACTACGCGCGCTACAACGACACGGACGCGCTCGTCCGCCAGCGCATCTGGTACGCCTTCCGCCGCGCCGGCCTGACCTTCCCGTTCCCCACCCGCACCGTCCACGTCCAGCCGGCCGCGGCCGAAGACGGCGACGGGCGCGACAGCCTCGCCGAGCGCCTCTCGGCCGTGGACATCTTCTCGCCGCTCTCGTCGGACGAGTTGGGCGCGCTGGCCGCCAGTTCGAGCGGGCGCGTCTTCGCGCCGGGCGAGACGATCATCCGCGCCGGCGACCGCGGCTCCTCGATGTTCGTCGTCCACCGCGGCAGCGTCGACGTGCGCGTGGACAACAACGGCCAGACGCGCACGCTCAAGCGGCTCGGCGAGGGCGACTTCTTCGGCGAGATGGGCCTCTTCACCGGCGAGCCGCGCACGGCTAACATCGTCGCCGTCGAGGAGACGGAAGTGCTGGAGATCGACCACGAGGCGATGCGCAACCTCTTCGAGAACAACCCCGACCTCGTCGAGTCCCTGAGCCACACCATCAACGAGCGCCGCGCCGGCCTCGCCGCCAACGCCGCCGCCAACGCCGGCGAGGCCGAGACGCCCGACAGCCTCCTCGACAAGATCAAACGCTTCTTCCGGCTCAGCTAAACAGTCCCCGCCCCGAAAAACGAAAGGCAGGCCGCAGCCTGCCTTCGCCGTCGCGCCTCCGCACGCGCTTAACTCATATGTGCTCGAAATTCGCCCTGGGGGCGCTCGGGCCGGGAGATGTACGAGCCTGCCGGGTCGCCGCCGAGCCCCCGCCTCAGATACCCTGCCAGCCGCGCCAACTCCTTCGGCGAGGTCTTCACCAGCGCCACGCCGAGGAGGATGAC
>DATMVI010000142.1:0-4010 GCA_035563275.1 Pyrinomonadaceae bacterium | reverse complement strand
ATCTTGAGTACCGCCTCGACGACGATGGCGACGACCACGGGCTTGAAGCCGGAGAGCACGCCGGCCACCGCCGGGACGTTGCCGTAGGCCGCGTAGACGTAGGAGAGCGCGAGCAGGATGAAGATCGAGGGGATGACGAAGAGGGCCCCGGCCGCGATGCCGCCCCACGTCCGGTGCATCAGCCAGCCGACGTAGACGGCGAGCTGCGTGGCCTCCGGGCCGGGCAGCATCATGCAGTAGTTGAGCGCGTGCAGGAACCGCTCCTCGGAGAGCCAGCGGCGGCGCTCGACCAGCTCGCGGTGCATGATGGCGATCTGCCCGGCCGGCCCGCCGAAGGAAATCCAGCCGAGCTTGACCCAGAAGCGCAGGGCCTCGCCGAACGTGACGCGGCGGGGCGCGGCCAGCGCCGACGCCTCACTCTCCGGTTCGGTCGGCATCGCGCTCCAGCGCCCCGGCGGCGAGGGTGTGAAAGCGGCGGCGCGCGCCGTTGATGTTGGCGAAGGGGAGCGGGCGCGCGTGCGTGCGGTTGGTGAGCAGGACGAAGACCCTCTCCGTGTTCGGGTCGAGCCAGCAGCTCGTGCCGGTGAAGCCGAGGTGGCCGAAGCTGTCGGGCGCGAGGCGCGGGCCGGCGGTCGAGTCGGGCGTCGAGGCCAGCTGCCACGCGAAGGAGCGCGCCTCGTTGAGCCCCTCGGTCAGGTTCGTGCGGAAGAGCGCGCAGGTCTCGGGGCGGAGCAGTTCGGTGCTCGCGGCGAGGAACTGCGAGGCGAGGCGGAAGGTCTCGGCCGCCGTCGAGAAGAGGCCGGCGTGCCCGGCCGCGCCGCCGAGGAAGTAGGCGTTGCCGTCGTGCACCTCGCCCCAGATGTCCCCGTCGCGCCAGTCGGCCGCGGGCGCGCCGCCGTGCCCGACCTCGCACATCGCGCGCTCGTACATGTTCCCGCCCGACTCGCAGGCCGCCGTCTCGGTTTGGAAACTCTTCGCCGGGTTGAAGAAGGTGCGGCGCAGCCCGAGCGGGGCGAAGATTTCGCGGCCGGCGAGGTCGGCGAGTCGCAGGCCGGAGACCTTTTGCAGCAGCAGGCCGAGCGTGATGAAGCCGAGGTCGCTGTAGACGACGCGCGCGCCCGGCGGCTGTTCGAGCGGGCCGGCGGCGACGAGTTCGAGCACGCGCTCGCGGTCGCCTTCGGCGAGGAGGTAGAGCGGCCGCCACGCGGGCAGCCCCGAGGTGTGCGTGAGCAGGTGGCGCACGGTCAGAGCGCGCTTGTCCGCGCGGCCGAACTCGGGGAGGTAGTCGGCGAGCGCGCCGTCGAGTTCGACGTGGCCGCGCTCGACGAGGATGGCCGCGAGCAGGCCGGTGACGAGCGGCTTCGTGAGCGAGGCGAGGTCGTAGATGGTCTCGGCGGTGGCGGGCCGGCGCTGCGGCGAGCGCACGGCGTCGCCGAGCGCGTCGGCGAAGCGCGCGCGCCCGCGCTCGGCCACGAGGTAGACGGCCGAGGGGAAGTCGCCCCCCGCGATGCGCTCGGACAGGAACTCGGAGATCGGGGTCTCAGGCTTTACGTCTCGCATATCGAAGCGGAGGGCCGGCCGTCACGGGGCGTCTCAAGTGAGGCTTGGGGCCGGAGGCTTGAGACCGGAGGCTCGTCGCTGACAAGTTCCAAGTCTCCGGCCTCCGGCCCCCGGCCTCTAACCCAACGCCCTCTCATTTCACGACGCCGAGGCCGGAGATGATCGGGTGTTCGTGGATGCTCTGAAGCAGACGCTGCGCGAGCGCGAGCGCGCGGCGGCCCTCCGCGCCGGTGACGGGCGGGGGCGCGCCCGCGGCGGCCGACTGGAGGAAGAGTTCGATCTCGGCCCGCAGCGGCTCCACGTCGACGATGTCGAGGTTCCTGACGCTGACGCCGGGCCAAGAGCCTGTGGCGGAGGGCGGCGCGAGGCTGCTGATCGAGGCGTGGCGCGTGGCGTAATCGACGGCGACGTAGTCGTGCGGCTGGAAGAAGCGCATCTTGCGAATCTTCTCGGTGCCGACGCGCGAGGCCGTGATGTTGGCGACCGCGCCGGTCGCGAACTCGATGCGGGCGTTGGCCGCGTCCACGCGGTTGGTGAGGACGGGGATGCCGACGGCGCGCACCTCGGTCGCCTCCACGTCGCCGCCGACGAGCCACTGCACGATGTCGAGGTCGTGGATCATCAGGTCGAGCACCACGTCGATGTCGAGCGAGCGGGCGGTGAACTGCCCGACGCGGTGAATCTCGAAGTAGACGGGCCGGCGGACGTGGGGCCGGAGCGCGACGAGCGCCGGGTTGAAGCGTTCGAGGTGGCCGACCATCAGCGTCGCGCCGCCCCGGGCGGCGGACTCGATCATCCGGTCGGCCTCCTCGAGCGTGCGCGAGATCGGCTTCTCGACGAGGACGTGGACGCCCGACTCCAGCAGCCCGCACGCGATCTCGGCGTGCGACTCGGTCGGCGTGGCGAGGCTCACGGCGTCCACGCGCCCGGCCAGCGAGCGCCAGTCGGCCGCCCACTCCGTCTCGCGCTCCGACGCGACGGCGCGGCCCGCCGCCTCGTCTATGTCGCAGACGGCGACGAGCCGAGACTTGCCCTCGGCCGCCAGCGCCGCGTGGATGCGCGCGTGATGCCGCCCCAGATGCCCGACGCCGACGACGGCGGTTCGTAATAATGTCGAAGTCATAAGTAGTCAGTAGACAGTAGCCAGTAGCCGGTAGACAGCGGAAGAACTTTTGTGTAGCTGAAGGTAGAAGTAGAAAGGCGGCGACGCTTGCCAAATCTACTGTCTACTGACTACTGTCTACTGACTACTTTTCGGGTGACTATACTTGCAACGTTTCATGCTTGCCAAGCGCGCGTGGGTCGTCCTCGTCGCGGCCGTGTGCGCGGCCTACTTCTACGGGCTGGGGGCCGTGCCGCTGCTCGGGCCGGACGAGCCGCGCTACGCGCAGGTGGCGCGCGAGATGTTCGCGCGCGGCGACCTCGTGACGCCGACGCTCGGCGGGCACGCGTGGTTCGAGAAGCCGGCGCTGCTCTACTGGCTGATGATGGCCGCCTACGGCGCGTTCGGCGTCTCGGAGTGGTCGGCGCGCGTGGGGACGGCCGCCGCCGGCCTGCTCACGGTGCTGTCGGTCGGGTGGGCAGCGCGGCGGGTCGAGCTGGCTTCGAGCGAGGGGATGCGCGCCTACGGGCTGGTGTCGGCGGGCGTGATGGCCTCTTCGGGCGGGCTGCTGGTCTTCGCGCGGGCGGCGACCTTCGACGGGCTGCTGACGGCGACGGTGACGGCGGCGCTCTCCTGCTTCTTAGTCGCCGAGCTCGAGCGCGACCGGTGGCGCAGGCGCGCGCTCCTCGTCGGCTTCTACGCGGCCGTCGGCGCTTCGCTGCTGGCGAAGGGGTTGGCCGGCGTCGTCATCCCGGCGGCCGTCGTCGCGCTCTACTTTCTTTTGCGCCGGAGGTGGCCGCCGCTCCTGCGGCTCGGCGCGGCGTGGGGCGTGCTGCTCGCGCTGCTGGTGGCGGCGCTGTGGTACGGGCCGGTCGTCGCGCGCCACGGCTGGGGGTTCGTGGACGAGTTCTTCCTGCAACACCACTTCGCGCGCTACACCTCGAACAAGTATCACCACCCGCAGCCCTTCTACTTCTACGTCCCCATCATGGGGATGCTCGCGCTGCCGTGGACGGTGTTTCTGGTGAGCGGGTTGCTCGGGCTGCGCGAGGCGAACGCGCGGGCCGAGGACGCGGCGATGAGGGCGCGCGTGATGGCGGCGGCGTGGCTGGTCGCGCCGGTGCTCTTCTTCTCGCTGTCGGGGTCGAAGCTGCCGGGCTACGTGCTGCCGGCGCTGCCGGGCGCGGCGCTGCTGGCGAGCGAGCGCGTGCTGAAGTACCTGCGGGGCGGCGGCGAGTTGTTGACGATGCGCCTGACGGGGGCGCTCGCGCTTTCGTGCGCGGCGGGCGGCGCGGCCTTCTTCTACGTCGCGCGGTCGGGGGGCGGGTTGCCGCCGGGACTCTCGGCG
>DATMVI010000141.1:0-10659 GCA_035563275.1 Pyrinomonadaceae bacterium | reverse complement strand
TGGAGGAAGAGGTGGCGCGGCGAGAGGCGCAGCCCCCGCCGCGCGGCCCGCGAGACGACCTGTATGGAGAGGATGGAGTCGCCGCCCAGCTCGAAGAAGTTGTCATGGACGCCGACACGCCCGACGCCGAGTACGCCGCGCCAGATTTCGCACAGCGCCTCCTCCGCGGGCGTGCGCGGGGCGACGTAGCCGCGGCCGGACGCCTCCCGCGACCCGCCCGGCTCCGGCAGCGCCTTGCGGTCAACCTTCCCGTTCGGAGTCAAGGGCAGCGCCTCTAACTCGACGAACAGCGAGGGCACCATGTGCCCGGGCAGCCTCGCCGAGAGGAACCCACGCAGCTCGGCGGCATCCGGCCCGCCGCCGCCCGCCTCGCCCTCGTTACGCGCCCCGCCTTCGCCGCCCTCGCCGCGCGCCACGACATAGGCGACCAGCTGTGTGTGCCCGTGCGCGTCCTCGCGCGCCGCCGCCGCGCATTCGCCCACCCGCGGGTGTTGGCACAGCGCCGCCTCCACCTCGCCCACCTCCACACGGAACCCTCTCACCTTCACCTGCCCGTCACACCGCCCCACGTACAACAACTCACCCCCGGCCCCGTACCTCACCACGTCCCCCGTACGGTACAGCCTCCCTCCCGCCTCACTCCCGTAAGGGTCGGGCACGAACCGCTCCGCCGTCAGCCCCGGCCGGTTCCAGTACCCCCTCGCCAGCCCCGCGCCCCCCAAGTACAACTCCCCGGCCGCACCCTCCGGCGCCAGCCCCCCGCCTGCCCCCACCACGTAGCAGCGCCTGTTCGGCAGCGGCCGCCCCAGCGTCACCATCGCGCCCCCGCCCACCTCGCCCCACGTCGAGTAGGTCGTGTCCTCCGTCGGCCCGTAGAGGTTCAGCACCCGCCACGCCCCCGCCCCACATAGCGCCCGCGCCAGCCCCGGCCCCAGCGGCTCGCCGGCCACGTTGACCGCCAGCACCCCCCCCGGCAGCCCCCCGGCGCGCAGCAGCCCGGCCGCCGCCGACGGCACCGTGTTGACGAGGCGGACGGCGAGAGGGCCGCGGCCCGCCACCTCGCCCAGCGCGAGGGCGTCTTGCGCCAACAGCGCCGCCCCGCCCCACGCGAGCGGCGCGAAGAGCTCGAAGACGGAGAGGTCGAAGCAGACCGAGGTCGAGGCCAGCACGCCTGAGAGCTCCGCCGGGGTGAAGGCCTCGGCGGCCCAGCGCAGGAGTTGGCAGGAGGAGGCGTGCGTGACCATCACGCCCTTGGGCCTGCCGGTCGAGCCGGAGGTGTAGATGAGGTAGGCGAGGTTGGCGGGGCCGGAGGCGGGGCGTGGGTCTGAGTCGGACTCGGCGGCCAGCTCCGCGGACAGCAGGTCGAGGCGGAGGGCCTCGCCGCCCCGGCCTCGGCCCGCCGCGGCGGGCAGCGCCGAGTCGGTCACTAGCAGCGACGAGCCGGAGTCTTCGAGCATGAAGCGGAGGCGCTCCTGCGGGTACTGCGGGTCGAGGGGGACGTAACAGCCGCCGGCCTTGAGGACGCCGAGCAGGGAGACGACGAGCCCGAAGGAGCGCTCCAAGAGGATGGCGACGCGCGAGTCGGGGCCGACGCCGCGGCGCCGGAGGTAATGGGCGAGGCGGTTGGCGCGGGCGTTGAGCTCGGCGTAGGACAGGCCCTCGCCTTCGAAGGTGAGGGCGACGGAGTGGGGCGTGCGCCGGACTTGCTGCTCGAAGAGCGAGTGGACGGTGTCGTCGGGCGGGTACTCGCGCCTCGTGTCGTTGTAATCGAAGAGCAGGCGGCGGCGCTCGCCCTCGGCGAGCAGCGGCAGCTCGGAGAGGCGCGCGGCGGGGTCGGCGGCGACGCCGGCGAGCAGCACGCCGAAGTTGTCGCTCATGCGACGGACGGTCGTCGCGTCGAAGAGGTCGGAAGCGTAGTCGAAGGAGGCGGAGATGCCATCTCCGGCCTCGGACATCGTGAGGGTCAGGTCGAACTTGGCGCTCGGCGGGGCCTCGCCCAGACGGCTAAGGCGCACGCTCGCCAGTGGCGGCTCCTCGTGCGGCGTGTTCTGCAAGACGAAGGCGACTTGGAAGAGCGGCGTGTGGCTCAGGCTGCGCTCTGGCTGTAACTCCTCGACCAGCTTCTCGAAGGGCACGTCCTGATGCGCGTACGCCCCGAGGCACGTCTCGCGCACCCGCCCGAGCAGTTCGGCGAAGCTCGGGTCTGCGGAGAGGTCTGTCCGCAGCGCCAGCGTGTTGACGAAGAAGCCGATGAGGGGCTCGACCTCGGCCCGGGTGCGCCCCGCGATGGGCGTGCCGACCACCAAGTCCGTCTGCCCCGTGTAGCGGTAGAGCAGCACCTTGAAGGCCGCCAGCAGCGTCATGAAGAGCGTCGCGCCCTCGCCCCGGCTGAGCCTCGACAGCGCGTCACTCAACTGCGGCTCCAGCGTGAATGATACGCGCCCGCCGCGGCGCGAAGGCGCGTGCGGGCGTGGCCGGTCTGTGGGCAGCTCAAGCACGGGCGGCGCGCCCGCGAGCTGCGCCTTCCAGTAAGAGAGCTGCCTGTCGAGCACCTCGCCCCGCAGCCACCCGCGCTGCCACGCCACGTAGTCCGCGTACTGGATCGGCAGCTCCGCGAGCGGCGACTCCTCGCCTTGTGAGAACGCCTCGTAGAGCGCGGCGACCTCGCGGACGAGCACGCCCACCGACCACGCGTCCGAGACGATGTGGTGCATGGTGAGCAGCGCCGCGTGCTCCCGCGCGCCGAGCCGCAGCAGCGTCGCGCGCAGCAGCGGCCCCGACGTGAGGTCGAAGGCGCGCAGCGCCTCCGCGCCTGACAGCCTCGACGCCTCGGCCTCGCGCGCCCCGGCCGCCAGCCCCGACAGGTCAATCAGGGGCAGCGGCACCCCGGCCGCGGGCGCGACGATTTGCGCGGGCCGGCCTTCGCGGACGGCGAAGGTCGTGCGCAGAGACTCGTGGCGGCGTACCACCTCCGTCAGCGCACGGCGGAAGGCCACGATGTCGAGTGCGCCCGTGAGGCGGACGGCGAAGGGGATGTTATAGGAGGGGTCGGCCGGGTCGAGCCGATGCAGGAACCAGAGGCGCTGCTGCGCGAACGAGAGCGGCAGAGCTTCGCCGCGCGGGGCGCGAACGACCGGCGGGGCCTGCTCCCCGTGCCCGCCGCGCAACGCCGCCTCGATCTTCGACGCCAGCTCGCGCACCGTCGGAGCCTCGAACAGCTCGCGCAGCGGCAGTTCCACACCCAGCTCCCGGCGCAGACGCAAAACGACCTGCGTCGCCGACAGCGAGTGGCCGCCCAGCTCGAAGAAGTTGTCGCCCGCCCCGACGCGACCCGCACCCAAAACCTGCTGCCAGACCGAGGCGACGATCTCCTCGCAGGGCGTGCGCGGGGCGACGTAGTCGCGCCCGGAGTCTTGCTGCGCCTCGTCGGGCGCGGGCAGGGCGCGGCGGTCTACCTTGCCGCTCGGCGTCAAGGGCAGCGCGTCGAGGGTGACGAAGAGCGACGGCACCATGTGGCCGGGCAGCTCCGCCCCCAAGTGCTCGCGCAGTTCGGCGGCCGTCGCCGCCTCGTCGCCGACGACGTAGGCGACGAGCTGCTTGCCGCCGTCGGCCGCGTCGCGCGCCGCGACCGCGCACTCGCGCACGAGCGGGTGGCGCCGGAGCACCGACTCGACCTCGCCGAGTTCGACGCGGAAGCCCCGCACCTTCACCTGCCCGTCGAGCCGGCCCATGTATTCGACGTTGCCGTCCGGCAGGCGGCGCGCGAGGTCGCCCGTGCGGTAGAGGCGCGCGCCCGGCTCCGCGCCGAAGGGGTCGGGCACGAACCGCTCGGCCGTCAGCGCGGGCCGGTTCAGGTAGCCGCGGGCAAGGTTCGCGCCGCCGACGTAGAGCTCGGCCGCGACGCCGACGGGCACCGGCTGCATGGCCGCGTCGAGCAGGTGAATCTGTGTGTTCGACACGGGCGAGCCGATGGGCGGGAGCGCGGGCCAGCGGGCCGGGTCGGCGTCGAGCGTGTAGGCCGTGACGACGTGACTTTCGGTCGGGCCGTACTGGTTCTGTAGGACGCAGCCGTCGAGGCGCCCGAACAACTCGGCGAGCGCGGGCGTCGCCTGCAACTGCTCGCCCGCCGTGATGACCTCGCGCAGCGAGCGCGGGAGTCGCGTCGCGCCCGCGGCCGCGTCGGCCAACTGTTGGAGGGCGACGAACGGGAGGAACAGGCGCCCGACCCGCTCGCGCTCGATGTAGCCGAGCAGCTCCGAAGGGTCTTGCCGCACCCGCTCGGAGACGAGCACGAGCGTGCCGCCCGCGCACCACGTGGCGAAGAACTCCTGAAACGAAACGTCGAAGTTGACGGAGGCGAATTGCAGCGTGCGCGCGGCGGCGGGCGCGTGCCCGCGGCGCGTCTGCCACGCGATGAGGTTCGCGAGCGCGGCGTGGCTCATCGCGACGCCCTTCGGCCTCCCCGTCGAGCCCGAGGTGTAGATGACGTAGGCGAGGTTTTCGGGCGAGGCGGTGCCGGGCAGGTTCTCGTCGCCCTCGCGCTCGAACTCCGCCCGTTCGTCGTCGAGCGAGACGAGCAGCGGCGCGTGCGCGCGCAGCCGCCCGGCCGGCCCGCGCTGCGTCAGGACGAGGGGCACGCCCGAGTCTTCGAGCATGAAGCGGAGGCGCTCGGCCGGGTACTCCGGGTCTAAAGGGACGTAACAGCCGCCGGCCTTCAAGACCGCCAACAGCGCCACGGCCATCTCCGGCGAGCGCCCGAGGCAGATGCCGACGCGCACGTCCGGCCCGACGCCCGCGCGGCGCAGGTAGCGCGCCAACCGATTCGCGCGCGCGTTCAGCTCGGCGTAGGGTAGGCCCCGCCCCTCGAAGACGACGGCGGGCGAGTCGGGCGTGCGCGCGGCCTGCTCCTCGAACAACTCGCCGAGGCAGAGTCGCCGCGTCTCGCCGGCCGTGTCGTTCCAGCGCCCCAACTGCTCCAGCTCGCGCGCGGGCAGCAGCGTGCGGCCGAGGTAAGGGGCGCGCGGCTCGGCGGCCATCGCGCGCAGGGTCTGGTCGTAGTAGCCGGCGACGGCCCTGATCTGCGCGTCGCAGAGTTGCCGCGCGTCGTACTCCAGCGACAGGTTGACCCGCCCCGTGGAGAGTTCGAGCTTGCAGTGCGCGGAGAGCGTGAGGCTGGTCTCCTGATGGAACCTCCCCCCCAGCAGCTCCACGTCTGTGAAGCCGGCGAGGCCCTCGTAGACGTGGAAGTGTGTGAAGTTGAACATCGTCTCGAACAGGCGCCCGCCGCCGTGCGCCCGCTGGACTTCCGCCATCGGGTAGAGCCTGTGCGGGAGCATCTCCAACTCCGCCTCGAAGGTGTCGCGGACGAGGTCGAGCCACGCGCCGCCGCGCAGCCCGAGGCGGAACGGGAGCGTGTTGAGGAACAGGCCCAGCGCGCGCTCGCCGTCGGCCCGCTCGGGCCGGCCGTTCGAGACGACGCCCGTGAGCACGTCGCGCCGGCCCGCGAGCAGGGCCATCACGCGGAGGTGCGCCGCCAGCAGCACCGTCCTGACGGGGGCCGAGGCCGCGGCCGCCAGAGCCTTCAGCCCGTCGGACACTTCGGGCGCGACCGGGATTTCGAGCAGGCGAATCTCGCGCGCGGCCGGCGCGCCGGCGCGCGCCTCCCAGCGCGGCAGCGGGGTCAGGGTCGCGTCGCGGAGGAGACGCGCCCAGAAGTCGCGCGCGCGCGGCGACGAGAGCGTCCGCCGCTCCGCGGCCACGAAATCGCGGAAGAGGTTGGCGGGCGCGGGCGGCTCGCCCCCGGCCCCGCCCGCGAGCCCCGCGAAGTAGAGCCGGAACAGCTCGGTGTTCATCGAGGCGACGCTCCACCCGTCGAGGATGATGTGGTGGAAACTCAGCGTGAGCTGGAAGGTGTCCGCGCCGCGCAGGTGGGCGTGGAAGCGCAGCAGCGGCGGCTGCGACCAGTCGAAGCCCCGCCGCTTCTCCCCCTCGATCCATGCGTCGAGCGCCGCCTCCTGCTCCCGTTCGCGGAGCCCGCGCAGGTCTTCAACGGCGAGCGGGATTTCGGCCTCGCGATGCACCAACTGCAACGGCTCGCTCAAGCCGGCGAGGGCGAAAGAGGTGCGCAGCGCCGGGTGGCGCGCGCCCAGCCGACGCAACGCCGCGCGCAGGGCCTCGGCGTCGAAGGGCGCGCGCAGGTGGTAGCTGAAGATGTCGTGATAGACGGCGCGCTCGGGGCTGTACTCGCTGTGGAAGGCCATGCCCGCCTGAAGGCGCGTCAGCGGGTAAGCGTCCTCCAGCCCCGCGGGCAGCCTGTCGCGGTCTGCCGCGCCGACGAGGCCGAACGGTTCGGGCTCGTCGTCGAGGGCGTCGTCGTCTCCGGCCGCGCGCGCCTCGGGTCGGCGCGCGCCGATTGAGCGCGCGAGTTCGCGGACGGTCTGGTGGCGGAAGAGTTCCCAGACGTTGAAGTCCAACCCGAGTTGCCGCGCCCGCGCCCTGAGCTGAATGCTGCGGATGGAGTCGCCGCCCAGCTCGAAGAAGTTGTCGTCGATGCCGACGCGCCCGGCGCCGAGCACGCCGCTCCAGATTTCGCACAGCGCCTCCTCCGTCGCCGTGCGCGGCGCGACGTACGCGGCCCCGGCCTCGTGGTCGCGGGCCTCCGGCTCCGGCAGCGCCTTGCGGTCTACCTTCCCGTTCGGCGTCAGCGGCAACGCTTCCAGTGTCACGAAGTAAGACGGCACCATGTGCCCCGGCACGCGCCCCGCCATGTGACTCCGCAACTCGGCCGCGCTCAAATCCGCCCCGGCGCCCTCGCGCGCCACCACGTAGGCCGCGAGGCTCTTGTGCCCGTCCGCGCCCTCGCGCGCCACGACGGCCGCCTCGCGTACGCCCGCGTGCCCGCACAGCGCCGCCTCGACCTCGCCCAACTCGATGCGGAACCCGCGCACCTTCACCTGCTGATCGCGCCGCCCGAGGTACTCCGCCTCCGGCCCGGCCGCGCCCGGCACCAGCCGCCCCACGTCGCCCGTGCGGTAGAGGCGCGCGCCCGGCTCCGCAGAGAACGGGTCGGGCACGAAGCGCTCGGCCGTCAGAGCGGGCCGGTTCAGGTAGCCGCGCGCCAGCCCCGCCCCGCCCACGTAGAACTCCCCGGCCACCGCTTCCGGCACCGGCTCCATCCCAGCGTCGAGTACGTGGAGCCGCAGGTCTCCCAGAGCGCGTCCCACCACGCTCGCGCCCCCGGCCTCGACTTCCGCCCCGCTCACCCGGCGGTGGGTGACGTGGACGGTCGTCTCCGTGATCCCGTACATGTTGACGAGCTCGGGGCCGGAGTCGCCGTGGCGGGCGACCCACCCGCGCAGCGACGACGCCTCCAGCGCCTCGCCGCCGAAGACCACCGCGCGCAGCGCGAACGGCGCGGCGTCGGCGCCGGCCCGCGCGTCCTCCGCGATGAGTTGGCGGAAGGCCGAAGGCGTCTGGCTCAACACGGTCACCGCCTCGCCGGCCAGCAGGCGACGGAACGCCTCGGGCGAGCGCGAGACCCAGAAGGGGACGACGACGAGGCGGCCGCCGTGGAGCAGCGCGCCCCACATCTCCCAGACCGAGAAGTCGAAGGCGTAAGAGTGGAAGAGCGTCCACACGTCGGCGCCCGTGAAGTCGAAGAGGGGGGCGCACGAGTCGAAGAGGCGGCCGACGTTGGCGTGCGTGACCAACACGCCCTTCGGCCTGCCGGTCGAGCCGGACGTGTAGATGACGTAAGCGGCGTTCTCCGGGTCGGGTCGCGCGCCGGGGTCGCTCACCGACTCGCGCGCGAACTGTTCGCGCCCGGCATCGACGCAGACCGCGCGCGCCGCGCCCCCGCCCAGCCGCCCGCGCAGCCGCTCCTGCGTCAGCGCCACGCCCGCGCCCGAGTCTTCGAGCATGAAGCGGAGGCGCTCGGCCGGGTACTCCGGGTCTAAAGGGACGTAACAGCCGCCGGCCTTCAGCACCGCGAGGATCGAGACGACCATCTCGGCCGAGCGCTCCAGCAGGAGCGCGACACGCGACTCCGGGCCGACGCCCGCGCGGCGCAGGTAGTGCGCCAACTGATTCGCGCGCGCGTTGAGTTCCGCGTAGGTCAGGCTCTCGCCCTCGAAGGTGAGGGCGACGGCGCCGGGCGTGCGCGCCGCCTGCCGCTCGAACAGCTCGTGAAGACAGAAGCGCTGCGGGTATTGCCGCGCGTCGCCGGCCCGGTCGAGCAGGCGGGCGCGCTCGCCCGGCGTGAGCAGCGGGAGGGCGGAGACGCGTCGGGCGGGGTCGGCGGCGGCGGCGCGCAGCAGCGTCTCGAAGTGCGCGCTCATGCGCCGGATCGTGCGTTCGTCGAAGAGGTCTGCGCTGTACTCGAACGAGGCCCTCAGCCCCTCTTCCGACTCGGCCGCCGTGAGCGTCAGGTCGAACTTCGCCGTCTTCACCTCGTGCTCGAACGGCTCGAAGGTGAGCCCCGGCGCCTGCAACTCCTCGTGCGAAGCGTTCTGCAAGACGAAGGCCACCTGAAAGAGCGGGGCGTGCGCGAGGCTGCGCTCGGGCTGTAACTCTTCGACCAGCTTCTCGAAGGGCACGTCCTGATGGGCGAAGGCGCCCAGCGTCGTGTCGCGCACGCGCCCGAGCAGCTCGGCGAAGGTCGGGTCATCCGGCAGCCGCGCGCGCAGCGCCAGCGTGTTGACGAAGAAGCCGATGAGCGGCTCGGTCTCCGGAAGCCCGCGCCCGGCCACGGGCGAGCCGACGACGATGTCCGTCTGCCCTGAGTAGCGCGAGAGCAGGAGTTGGAAGGCGGCCAGCAGCGTCATGAAGAGCGTCGCGCCCTCGCGGCGGCTGAGCCGCTTCAGCTCCTCACGCAGTCCGGCGTCGAGCACGAACCTGTGCGCGGCGCCTCTCTGCGACCGCACCGCCGGGCGGGGGCGGTCTGTGGGCAGTTCCAAGACGGGCGGCGCGCCGCCCAGTTGGTCGCGCCAGTAGGCGAGCTGCTTTTCCAGCCGCTCCCCGCGCAGCCATTCGCGCTGCCACGCGGCGTAGTCCGCGTACTGGATGGTCAGCTCGGGGAGCGGCGACTCCGCGCCGCGCGAGTAAGCCTCGTAGAGCGCGCGCAGTTCCCGCACGAGCACGCCCGCCGACCACCCGTCGCTGACGATGTGGTGCGTCGTGAAGAGCGCGACGTGCTCCTCCTCGCCGAGGCGCAGCAGCGCGCAGCGGATGAGCGGCCCGGCCGCAAGGTCGAAGGGCTTCTGCGCCTCGATGTCCGCAAGGCGTCTGGCCTCCGCCTCCGGCGCGGGCGCGCGGCGCAGGTCTATCAGCGGGAGGCGGACGGGCCCCGCCGGCGCGACGAGCTGCGCGGGCGAGTCGCCCACGACGGCGAAGGTCGTGCGCAAAGACTCGTGGCGGCGGACGATCTCTGACAGCGTCCGCTCTAGCACGTCCACGCGGAGGCGGCCTTTCAGGCGCACGCCGGCCGGGAGGTTGTAGACCGCGCCGCCCGGCGCGAACTCGTTCAGGAACCAGAGCCGCTGCTGCGCGAACGAGAGGGGCGACGGCCCCTGCCGCGCCCGGCGCGCGACGGCGGCGCCCTCGGCCTGCGCGGCCTCCTCGCGCATCGCCTTCATGAGGAGCATGCGCTTGGCGGGCGAGAGCTTTTTCAAACGTTCCGAAAGAGTCGTGCTCATGTCCGTTTCCTGCCCGCGGGGGTTTGCGCGCGCGGCCGACGAGGGGCGCGCCTCCGGCCCGCGGGCGTCGGCCTCAGCGGGCCTCAGCGTCTTTGACGCTCAGCACGTCCCGCGCTTGGTCGTCGCCGGCGGCTTCGAGTTGGGCGAGCATCTCGTCGAGCTTGTCCGCGTCCGACGAGGCGAGGAAGGCTTCTTCCATGATCTCGGCCAGCCGCCTGACGGTGGGCGTGCGGAAGAGTTCCGGCAGCGGCACCTCCAGCCCGAAGTCAGCCCGCACGCGCGAGGCGACCTGCATCACCAGCAGCGAGTGGCCGCCCAGCTCGAAGAAGTTGTCCTCGACGCCCACCTGCTCGACGCCGAGCAACTCGCCCCACATCTTCGCCAAGTCCTCTTCGAGCGGGGTGGCCGGCGCCACGAAGCCGCACTCAAGTTCGGGCCGGCCGTGGTCGGGCGCGGGCAGGGCCTTGCGGTCTACTTTGCCGTTGGGCGTCAGCGGCAGCTCGTCCAGTAAGACGAAGGCCGACGGCACCATGTACTCGGGCAGCCTCTCGCGCAGGAACCCTTGCGGCTCGGCGATAGCCGTCTGCGGCTCCGCCACGAGGTAGGCGACGAGCCGCTTGTCGCCGGGTACGTCCTCCCTGACGACGACGGCGCACTCGCGCACCTTCGGGTGCCGGCACAAAGCCGCCTCCACCTCGCCCAGCTCGACCCGGTGCCCGCGAAGTTTCACTTGATGGTCGAGCCGCCCCACGAAGTCGAGTACCCCGCCCCGCAAGTACCTCACCACGTCGCCCGTACGGTACAGGCGCGCACCCGCCTCGCCCCCGTAAGGGTCGGGCACGAACCTCTCGGCCGTCAGCGCGGGCCGGCCCCAGTAGCCCCGCCCCACCTGCGCCCCGCCCACGTACAACTCCCCGGCCGCCCCCTCCGGCGCCAACCCCCCCCACCGCTCCACCACGTAGCAGCG
>DATMVI010000140.1:0-2067 GCA_035563275.1 Pyrinomonadaceae bacterium | reverse complement strand
AAGCGCCCGCTGCGCAGCGCCCCGGCCAGCGAGTACCGCAAGCTGCACGTCGGCGCGCGCCGCCTCGGCCTCTCCCTGCGGGCGCGCCGCGGCTACGTCGTCGGCGGCATGCGGACCAATTAAGCTACAACTCTGGAACTTTCACCCGGCCCGGCCTGAATCAGGAGAGCTGTACCCTATGATTCGGCGGAGGAGTGCGTCCTAAACATGCGCGCGTTGAAAACGGCCCTCTTCGTGTTGGCGTTGTCGCTTCCCTCCCTCCACTTCAGACACGCGTCGGCCCGACAGACCGCCGCCGGGCCGACTCCCGTCGTCGAAGTCCCGATGCTCTTCCGCGGCCCGATGCCCGCCGTCGAGGTGATGGTCAACGGGCAGGGGCCGTTCCTCTTCGCGATTGACACCGGCGGGCAGGGCATGGCGCGCGTCGATTCGACGCTCGTCGAGAGGTTGAAGCTTCGGCAGGTCGGCGAGGTGCAGGCGGGCGACGGCTCGGGGCGAAACACGCGGAGCCTGATGCTGGTCGAGCTCGATTCGATTACGCTCGGCGGCGTCGAGTTCAAAGGCGTGAGGGCCGCTTCGCGCAACTACAACACCTCCCCGAACCTGCCGAAGATAGACGGCATCCTCGGGTTCAACCTCTTCGCCGATTACCTTCTGACGCTGGACTTCCCCGCCCGGCGCGTCCGCCTCGAACGCGGCGAGTTGCCGAAGCCCGACGGCGCGGAGGTGCTGAGCTTCGAGAACCCCCGGGGCATCCCGGTCGTGGAGCTGAGCGTCGGCGGCCGCAAGGTGAAGGCGCACATCGACTCGGGCAACACGGTCGGCGCGTTCATGCTGCCGGCCGCGCTCGCCGAGGGCCTGAAGTTCGCCGCCCCGCCCGCGGTCGTCGGCAAAGCCAGAACCATCAGCAACGAAATCGAGATTAAGGAGGGCCGCCTGACGGAGAGCATCCGGCTCGGGCGGTTCGAGTTCGCGGGGCCGACGGTCACGTTCCCGGCCGTCTCCGACGACGCCAACATCGGCTCCAAAGCGCTGCGCGACTTCAGCCTGACTTTTGACCAGAAGAACAAGAGCGTCAAACTAAAGAGGCAGGCGCTGCCGCGAGCGTCGGGGCCGGCCCCCGCCGCCGCGCAGGACTTCAGCGACTACCCCGGCAAGTACGGCGAGCGCACCATCTCGGCGGAGGGCGGGGCCTTGTTTCTTCAGCGGCAGGGCGGGCCGAAGCTCAAGCTGACCTCCGTCGCCGGAGACGAGTTCGCGCTGGAGGCAGTCCCCGAAGCCCGCGTCAAATTTACGAGAGGCGAAGGCGGGAAAGTCGTGGCGATCAATATTCTGAACCGCGCGGGCGAGTGGGAAAGGGCCGCGAGAGAGCAACCCTAGACGGTCATAACCGTCTGAGAATTAAGGATGGCGTGGTCGGGAGCCTTGAAGGCCGCCCCCGGCCACGCCATCCTTAATTCTCAACTCTTAATCGAACCTCAGTTGACCATCGCGCTCGCGCCGGACTGGATGAAGACGCCCTCGGCGGCGCGCTTGAAGCGGCGGGCGGCGGCCTGCTGCGTGTCGCCGACCTCCAGCGAGCGGCGGCGAATCTCGTCCCACTCGCCGCGCGGCACGCGGTGGAAGGCGGCGACCACCTGCGGGTCGAACTGCCGGCCGCTGAAGGCGTCCAGCTCGGCGGCCGCCTCCTCGTAGGAGCGGCCGCGGCGGTAGACGCGGTCGCTGATCATGGCGTCGAAGGCGTCGGCCACGGCGAAGATGCGCGCGTTCTGGTCGATCTGCTCGGCGCGCAGCCCCAGAGGGTAGCCCGAGCCGTCCCACTTCTCGTGGTGCTGCGCGACGACGCGCGCCGCCCCTTCGAGGAACTTGATGCCGCGCAGAATCTTCTGCCCGTGCAGCGGGTGCTCGCGCATCTTCATCCACTCCGCCTCGCTGAGCGCGGCCGGCTTGCGGAGGATGGCGTCGGGCACGCCGATCTTGCCGATGTCGTGCAGCAGCGAGCCGAACTCCAGCGAGCGCAACTGCTCGCGGTCGAGCCCCATCTCGCGCCCGAGGCGGAGGCTGAAG
>DATMVI010000139.1:0-9213 GCA_035563275.1 Pyrinomonadaceae bacterium | reverse complement strand
GAGACGACGACCGTCACGCCCTCGCGCATGAGCGCGGGGAGCTGGTAGCAGAGCGACTTGCCGCCGCCCGTCGGCATCACGACGACCGTGTCGTGGCCTTCGAGGACGGCCTCGATGACTTCGCGCTGGCCCTCGCGGAACTCCTCGAACCCGAAGAACTCGCGCAGCGCGGCCCGCGCCTCTTGCGTGTGTCCGGCCATAGGAAAACCCCTGCGTGGTGAGCGGGGAAAGGGAATTTTACTAGATGCGCGGCGAACTGCCGAACGGCCGCGGCGGTATTAAGGGCGGGGCGGGCGCGCCGCCGCGAAAAAAAATTCGCCGCGGGCCGAAACGAAACCGCCCCCGCCGTCATAACTAATTGAACGCGCCCCCGGCGGCCCGGCCGCCCCCGAAAATTTCCCTCCTCACCCCGAAAGCAGGCCGGAAGCGCCTCGCCCCACCTTCCGGCTTGCGACCCCACGAAAAGGGGGGCGGGTGGCGGGCGTCAGGCGTCGGGTTAAAGCAGCCTGTCTTTAACCCGACGCCTGACGCCCGCCCCCCGCCCCCCTTTTTGTTGTATCCTTTCGCGCGATGAGCCAGCCGGAGTGGAAGGCGCGGACGAAGCGCGATTTAATCATCGAGGTGTGGGAGCGGCTCGACTGCGAGTCGGTGGGCGCGCGGGAGCTGGAGGCGGTCGTCGAGGTGGTGCGCGACCGTTTCGGCGAGGGCGCGGTCGAGAGCCCGGCGGCGCTGGCGCGCCTCCTCGCCGACGAGGGCGCCGAGCTGCGCCACGCCGAGGTGCTGGAGATGGACGCGCGCTGGCGCACGGCCGACCCCTACGAGGCGATGTTCCGCAACGTGCTGAAGTTCTCGACCTTCGAGGAGGCGGCCGCCTCCATCAAGCGGCTCGACAATTTGAGGAAGCAGTTCCAGCGCACCGGCGACCGCGAGGGCCTGCGCCGCGTCAGCGAGACCGTGCTCAAGGGCAAGCGGCGGGCGCAGATGATCGCCGGCAACCCGGCCGTCAACGAGCGCAAGCGGGCCGAGAAGGCCGAGATCGCCGAGTGGTTCACCGTCTGGCTCAACCAGCCCGAAATCTTCCCCGACTGGCTCGCCCTGCGCCAACGCGCCCCCGACTTTCGCGCCCGCTTCGGGGACGAAAACGAAAAGCAGTAGACAGTAGACGCTCCGCGCCGGGGAGGCTGCCGCCGTCCCCCAAACGATTCGCCAGAGACGGTTTTTCTACTGGCTCCTGACTACTGACTACTGTCTACTCCTTTAGTGGTACAATCCGCCGCGCATGAGATGCCCGGCCTGCACCGTGGAAGTCGCCGACCCGTCGAGCCTGTCGTGCCCGTCCTGCGGGGCCTCGCTCGACGAGTCGTTCGCGCCGACGCGCAAGCTGCCCGCGGGCGGGGCCGGCGCGGGGTCGGCCCCCTCTTCGGCCGGCTCGTCGGGGCGCAAGGCCGCGGCCTCGCGCCCCACCCCGACCCTCACTTCGATCCACGACACCATCGACCAGTCGCGCTTCGTCGCCGGCACGATCCTCGCCGACCGCTACCGCCTCGTCGGCCTGCTCGGGCGCGGCGGCATGGGCGAGGTCTACCGCGCCGAAGACCTCAAGCTCACTCAGCCGGTCGCGCTGAAGTTTCTGCCCGAGTCGCTCTCGGTCGACGGCGCGGCGCTCGCGCGCTTCCACCGCGAGGTGCGGATCGCGCGCCAGATTTCGCACCGCAACGTCTGCCGCGTCTACGACATCGGCGAGGCCGAGGGCCTCCACTTCCTCTCGATGGAGTACGTGCGCGGCGAGGAGTTGTCGTCGGTCATGCGCCGCTTCGGCCGCCTGCCCGCGGACAAGGCCGTCGAGATCGCGCGCCAGATGTGCGCCGGGCTGGCCGCGGCGCACGAGGCCGGCGTCCTCCACCGCGACCTGAAGCCCGGCAACATCATGATCGACGAGCGCGGCAACGTCCGCGTGATGGACTTCGGTCTGGCCGGTCTGGCCGAGGAGTTCAAGGGCGGCGTGGCGCTCGAAGGCACGCCCGAGTACATGTCGCCCGAGCAGTTCACCGGCGGCGAGCTGGCGCCGCAGAGCGACATCTACTCGCTCGGCCTCGTCCTCTACGAACTCTTCACGGGCAAGAAGGCTTTCACGGCGAACACGCTGCCCGACCTGATCCGGCTGCGGCGCAGCGGCTCGCTGCCCGACAGCCCGTCGTCGCTCGTCAGAGACCTCGACCCCGTCGTCGAGCGCGTCATCGAGCGCTGCCTCTCGCCCGACCCGAAAGACCGCCCGGCCACGGCGCTGCAAGTCGCGGCCGCCCTCCCCGGCGGCGACCCTCTGGCCGCCGCTCTCGCCGCCGGCGAGACGCCCTCGCCCGAGATGGTCGCGGCCGCGCCGAAGCAGGGCGCGCTGCGGCCGGCGGTCGCCGCCGCGCTGCTCGCGACGGCGGTCGCGTCGCTGGCGGTGGCCGTCGTCCTCGCGCGGCGCGTCTTCCTGCACGGTCAGGTGCCGCTTGAGAAGTCGGCGCAGGTCTTGCGCGAGCGCGGGCGCGAGGTGGCGAAGAAGTTCGGCTACGCCGAAGGGCTCGACGAGACGGCGGGCTTCTACACGGACGGCGAGTACCTGCTCCACGTCGCGGCCAACGACCGCGCGGTCGGGCGCTGGGAGCGTCTGAAGAAGGGCCAGCCGGCCGCCCTCGGCTTCTGGTACCGGAGCAGCCCGCGCTACCTCGTGCCGTTCAGCCACGACGTGGTCGGCTACGCCGACCCGCCGCACACGGTCTCGGGGATGGCCGCGATGAGGCTCGACACGGAGGGCCGCCTCACCGCCTTCCACGGCGTGCCGCCGCAGGTCATCGCGGCGAGGGACGAGTCGCCGCCCCCGCCCGCCTTCGACTGGTCGGCGCTCTTCGCCGAGGCCGGGCTGGACGCGTCGAAGTTCAGACAGGTCGAGCCGCGCTGGTCGCCGCCGCAAGCCTTCGACGCGCAGGCGGCGTGGGAGGGCGCCTACGACGGCCAGCCCGACCTGCCCGTGCGCATCGAGGCGGCGGCCTTCCGCGGCCGGCCCGTCTACTTCGAGCTCGTGCACCCGTGGACGCGCCCTTCGCGCCAGCAGCAGTTTCAGGTTCCCGCGGGCGCGAACGCCATGCAGGCGGTGCTCATCGGCCTCTTCGTCGTGATGCTCTTCGGGGCGGTGCTGCTCGCGCGCCACAACCTGCGGCTCGGGCGCGGCGACCGCAAGGGGGCGTTCCGGCTCGCGGGCTTCGCCTTCGCGCTGGCCTTCCTCATCGGCGTCTTCGGCGCGCACCACGTGCCGGCCTTCGAGGAGTTCGGGCTCTTCATGCAGATGTGCGCCTTCGCGCTGCTGATGGGCGGGATGATCTGGCTGGTCTACGTCGCTCTGGAGCCGTTCGTCCGCCGGCGCTGGCCGTCGATGATCATCGCGTGGAACCGCCTGCTGGCGGGTGACTACCGCGACCCTCTGGTCGGGCGCGACCTGCTGCTCGGCGCGGCCTTCGGCTTCGGCATGACGGTGGTCGAGTACCTGCCGACGCTCCTGCCGGCGTGGCTCGGCTGGCCGCCGCCGATGCCGCGCCCCGTCCTCAACCCGGCCGGGCTGCTCGGCCCGCAGCAAGTCGTCAACATGTTCCTCGCGCAGGCGCTCAACTCTCTGCTCCTGCCCTCGGCGGTGCTGTTCCTGCTGCTGCTGCTGACGATGATCGTGCGCCGGAGGTGGCTGGCGGCCGTCCTGCTCTCGCTCGTCTTCCCGCCGCTGGTGCTCCAGTCGTCCGACTACCCGCTGCTCGACGCGTCGCTGGCGTGGCTGAGCGGCGGCGTCTACCTCTTCGTCCTCATCCGCTTCGGGCTGCTGGCCTTCGTCTTCACGCAGTTCTTCGGGCTGGGCTTCAACTTCTTCCTCATCACGCACGACCTCTCGGCGTGGTACGCCGGCGGCACCATCTTCACGCTCGTCGTCACCGCGGCCCTGCTCGCCTTCGGCTTCCACACCTCGCGCGCCGGCCAGAAACTCTTCAGCGGCTCGCTCGTCGACGACTGAAAAGAAGGTGGCGGGCGGCGGGGAGAAGCGACTCGTCTCTCCCGGCCGCCCGCCACCCGAACCCCCGTCGACGCTTTACTGGTTCCAGTTCGTCCAGTTGCCGCCCGGCGAGGTCTGGTAGGTGCTGATGAGGACGCCGTCGGAGGTGATGACCCAGAGCTGGACGCGGCCGTCGTTCTGCTGCGCGGCGGCCATCTCGATGACCTGCGGCGTGTTCGGGTAGGGCCACGCGAACCAGCCGCTCCAGCCGCCGCCCGGCGACTCCTGATACGAGGTCATCAGCGTGTAGTCCCGCGTGATGCCCCACACCTGCGCGCCGCGCGAGCCGCCCTGCTGCACGGCCTCGATGTTGAAGAAGGCGGGCGAGCCGTTCCAGTTCGGCCCCGACCAGCCCGTCCAGCCGCCGCCCGGCGAGGTCTGCCAGCACGACCAGAGCTGCGACTGGTCGTCGATGACCCAGAGCTGGACGCGGCCGTCGTTCTGCTGCGCGGCCGAAACGTCTATCACGCTGCCCATGTCGGGCCACTGGCCCCAGCCGCTCCACGAGCCCCCGGGCGTCTCCTGAAAGGTGGTGGCGAGCCCGCCCGCGTCGTGGTTGCTGCCCCAGAGCTGCGCGCCGCGCGAGCCGCCCTGCTGCGAGGCGCCGATGTTGTCGAGGCGGGGCGCGCTGTTCCAGCCCGGCCCAGACCACGCCGTCCAGTTGCCGCCGGGCGAGGTCTGCCCCGTCGTCCAGAGGCCGAGCTTCGAGTCGAGCGCCCAGAGCTGGACGTTGCCGTTGTTCTGCTGGGCCGCGGCCGAGTCGACGAAGGGGGCGGGCTGCGGGTTGCCGTTCCAGTCGGGGCCGAGCCACCCGCTCCACGAGCCGCCGGGCGTCTCCTGATAGATGGTGCGCATCTGGCCGTTGAGCGTCAGGCCCCAGAGCTGCGCGCCGCGCGAGCCGCCCTGCTGCGAGGCGGCGATCTGTACGAACGAGGGGGCGTTCTGCCACGGCTGGTAGCCGTCGCCGGGTGTCGTTTCGTTGCTCATCTGGTCAAAGTCTCCTTGTGCGGTGGGTGGTTTTAGGCGCGGCGCGGACACAAAAAGGCCGCGCGAGGCAAACGTCTGCGAAAGACTGCGGAGAGCTTGGCGAGGGAAGGGAGGCGGCGCGGTCGCTCACGCGCCGCCGCATGAACCGGACTCGGATGAATCCTCGGAAAACTTCGGACGGATACTAACGGGAAGGCGCGAGCGCGGTCAACCGGAATCAGAAAACGGGCGCGGCCTTATCCGAGGGGCGTCGCCGGCCCGCGCGCGGCCGCCGCGGGGCGCTTACCGCCTGAATCCCGAGCGACGAAGAGAGGGCCGCGCGCCGCGCGCGGCCCTCTCTTCCGGATGAGGCGGGTGATTATCTGTGAGACGGTTTCGGCGGCCTCGGCTGCGGCTTCTCGGGCGGCGTGGGCAGGGAGGAGTCGTCGTCCTTATCCGACCAGTCGGGGTTCCAGTGGTTGTTTTCTTTCTGGGTGACGGTGGTGAGTTTGCCGCCGAGGGTGATGGCCCAGAGCTGCGCGACGCGGTTGTTCTGCCCGGCGGCCGTCAACTCGTAGGAGCGCGGGTCGAACCCCTGAGGCGTCGACCAGCCCCTCCACGAGTTGCTGCCCGGCCCTTGCTGGAAGTTCGAGGTCACTTCGTAATCCTCGTCCTGCCCGACGATGATCGCGCCGTTCATGCCCTCGACCGCCGCGATGTTGCGCAGCTTCGGCGCGCCGAGCCAGTTCGGCCCGACCCACGGCCCCCACTTGCCGCCCACCGTCTCCTGCCCCGCGCCCCAGAGCTGCCGCTTCTCGTCGAGCGCCCACACGGCCGCGCGGTGGTCGCCCTGCCGGCACGCCGTCACCTCGATGAAGCGCGACTTCTCGGGCGTGGCGGGGAAATCGGCCCACGCGCCCCAAGCGATGCCGGGGGCGCTGGAGTTGACGTGGGTGAGGAGTCCGTTATCCGTGATGCCGAAGAGGTGCGAGCCTTGGCCGCCGCCCGCGGCCGACGCGGCGATCTTCCTGAGCTTCGTCTGCCCCGGCGGGGCTTGGAAGTCCTTGCGCCACGGCCCCCAGTTGCCGCCGGCCGAGGTCTGCTGCCTCGCCCAGAGGTGGTACCTCAGGTCGAGCGCCCAGAAGAGCACCGTCCCGTCGCCCGTCTGGCTGGCGGCCAACTCGTAAACGCCCTTCGGCTCGTTAGGGTCTGACCAGCCCTCGCCGGCCCAGCCGCTCCAAGAGCCGCCCGGCGAATATTGGTAGCAAGTGTAGAGCTTGCCTTTGATATCGACGCCCCAGAGTTGCGCGCCGCGCGAGCCGCCTTGCTGCGAAGCCGTGAGCTTGTTCAACCGGGGGGCGTTGTTCCACGACATAGAATGAGTCTCCTTTCCACGCTTGCCGCATGGGGCAAGGGGGTAAATGCGTCCTGAACTGGCGAGGCTGACTGCGAAGGGACGACAACGGGCTAGACAGTCTCGGGCAGAAAGCCGCGTGGGAGCGAGGTCGGAAGGCTAAAGCGGACTCCGGGGGCGCGGCCGCCGCGATGATAGACGCGCGCCCGCGCGCCGGTCAACGCAAAAACGAAAGGCGCTCGGGGCCGCGGCCCCGAGCGCCTTCGCCGACCACCGGACGAGGCCGAAGCTTATTCTTCCTCCTCGGCGCGGATGCGGCCCTCGGCGCGGGCCTGCTCGACGATCTTGTGCGAGATGTTGCCGGGGACGGGGTCGTAGTGGGAGAACTCCATGTGGTAGCTGCCGCGGGCGGCCGTGATGGAGTTGAGCTTCGACTGGTAGTCGAGCATCTCCGACATGGGAACCTGCGCCTTGACGACCTGACTCTTGCCGCGCATCTCCATGCCCTGCACGCGGCCGCGGCGCGAGTTGAGGTCGCCCATGATGTCGCCCGAGCACTCGACGGGCGCGACCACCTCGACGTTCATGATCGGCTCGAGCAGCGTCGGCTTGACCTTCTCGATGGCGTTGCGGAACGCCTTGCGGCCGGCGGCGCGGAAGCTGTGCTCGTCGGAGTCGACGGTGTGGTACGAGCCGTCGATGAGCGTGGCCTTGAAGTCCACGAGCGGGTAGCCGGCGATGGCCCCGCCCGAGGCGGCCTCGACGATGCCCTTCTCGATGGCGGGCCGGAACTGTTGCGGGACGGAGCCGCCGAAAATCTTGTCCTCGAAGACGAAGCCCTCGCCGCGCGGCAGCGGCTCGAAGACGACCTTGCAGTCGCCGAACTGGCCGCGCCCGCCCGTCTGCTTCTTGTGCCGGCCCTGCACCTCGGCGCGCGCCGTGATGGTCTCCTTGTAGGGCACCTTCGGCGGGTGCAGCGTGACCTCGACGTGGTAGCGGTTCTTCAGCTTCTCCACGACCGTCTCGATGTGGAGCTGGCCCGACCCCGAGAGGATGAACTCCTTCGTCTGCGCGTCGCGCGTGAAGTGGAGCGAGGGGTCTTCTTCGAGAATCTTGTGGAGCGCGGCGCTGATCTTCTCCTCGTCCTGCCGCGACTTCGGCTCGATAGCGAAGGCGATGGCCGCCTCCGGGTACTCGATGGGGTCGTAGACGACGGGCGCGGCCTTTTCGGCGAGCGTGTCGCCGGTCTGCGTCTCCTTGAGCTTGACGACGGCGATGATGTCGCCGGCCGAAGCCTCGTCCACCTTGTCGAGCTGCTTGCCCTGCATCGAGTGGAGCGCGCCCAACCTCTCGGCCGCGCCGCGCGTCGTGTTCTGCACGGTGGCGTCCGACCTGACCCTGCCGCTGATGATCTTCATCACGTTGATGCGGCCGGCGAACGGGTCGGCGATGGTGCGGAAGACGTATGCCGAGAAAGGCTCCTCGGCGTGGTAGCCGCGCTTGACGGCCTCGGCCCCGTCGTCGAGGCTCGCCTTGCCGTGCTCCTCAGCGTGCGTGTCGGGCGCGGGCGCGTAATCGACGATGCCGTCGAGGACGTTCGAGAGGCCGACGAGCGTCAGGCTCGAAGCGGCGAAGACCGGGCAGAGGCGGCTCGCGGCGATCGCCTTGCTGATGTTCGGGACGATGTCCTCCTCGGGCAGCGTCCCCTGCTCGAAGTACTTCTCCATGAGCGCGTCGTCCGACTCGGCGATGACCTCGATGAGGCGCTCGCGCTCCCTGTCCGCCACCTCGCGGCCCGTCTCGGGGATGGGTATCTCTCTGGGCTTGCCCGCCGAGTCGAACTCGTAAGCCTTCATGTGGACGATGTCGACGACGCCCTTGAAGTTGGCCTCCTGCCCGATGGGGAGGGTGAAGGGGACGATGGCGCGGCTGAAGGTGGAGCGGGCCGAGTCGAGCGCCGCGCCGAAGTCGGCGCGCTCCTTCTCCATCTTGGTGATGACCATCATGCGCGGCGTGATGAACTCGTTGGCGTAGGCCCACGTCTTCTCGGTGCCGACCTCGACGCCGGTCACGGCGTCCACGACGACGAGCGCGCAGTCGGCGACGCGCAGGGCCGGGCGCGCGTGCGGGAGGAAGGCGGCGAAGCCCGGCGTGTCGATGAGGTTGACCTTGTGTTCGCGCCATTCGAGGTGCGCGAGCGACTGGTTGAGGGTGATCTTGCGCGCGATGGAGTCTTCCTCGTAATCGGTGACGGTCGTGCCCTCGTCCACCTTGCCCCAGCGCGGCGTGGCGCCCGCGATGTGGAGGAGCGAGCTGACGAGCTGCGTCTTGCCGGAGTGCCCGTGGCCGATGACGGCGAGGTTGCGGATTTGGCTGGTTGGATAAGCTTTCATGGCGTCAGACGGAGCATCCTTTCGACAGGTGTGGCGGGCGGGCGTCGGAGTCGGTGCCCGCGCGTCGGAATCTACAAGTGCTGTGCGGGAATAACCTCAAGGCCGAGCGGTTAATTTAAGCGACCGGCGGGCCGGATGGCAAGCAGGGTGTCGGGTGCCCGGGGCCGGGCGCCGGGGAAGAAATTGCCCTCACCCGGCGCCCGGTGCCTAACGCCCGGCACCCGATTTGCCAAGAGGGTTGACGCAGCGCCCGCGACGGTTCATGATGGGCGCAAGAAAGCTCTCCCGGTGAAACAATTATAGATGGAGGAGATGTCTGATGAAGGCCGGATTCCGTACAGTCGTGCGCATGCTTAGCGCACTCATCATCGTCTTCATGCTCGTCGCCGGGGCGAGCCTGGAGGCCTGGGCGCAGGGCCGCG
>DATMVI010000138.1:0-2594 GCA_035563275.1 Pyrinomonadaceae bacterium | reverse complement strand
CGTCGAGAGCACGGGGCAGTACGGCGAGTCAACTTTGCGCCGCGTGGACTTGAAGACGGGGAAGGTTTTGAAGCAGGTCGCGGTTCCGCCGCAGTTCTTCGGCGAGGGGCTGACGCTCTTCGGCGGCAAGCTCTATCAGCTCACTTGGCAGGGCAAGCGCGGCTTCGTCTACGACCCCGCGACCTTCGAGAAGAAGGGCGAGTTCAAGTACGACGGCGAGGGCTGGGGGCTGACGCACGACGGCGAGTCGCTGATCCTGAGCGACGGCACGAACCAGCTCCGCTTCATAGACCCGCAGACCTTCCGCGTCACGCGCACCGTCAGCGTCTTCGACGGCGGCCGGCCCCTGCGCGACCTCAACGAGCTGGAGTACGTCCGCGGCGAAATCTACGCCAACATCTGGCACGACGACCGCATCGTCCGCCTCGACCCGCGCACGGGGAAGGTGCTCGGCTGGATCGACCTCCGCGGCATCATCCCGCGCTCCGAGCTTTCCGACGAGGAGGCCGTCCTCAACGGCATCGCCTACGACGAGGCCGGCGACCGCCTCTTCGTCACCGGCAAGCTCTGGCCTAAGCTCTTCGAGATCAAACTCAAGCAGAAGTAGCCCGCCCGCGCGCATCGAAGAGACTGGGACAATTTTCAGGAGACGGTTGTCGGTCGTCGGTCATCAGTTCTTTCATCTCAGGGCGGACGGCGGCGCGATCTTTTTCCGAGGGTTCGGGCGGCGGGGCGGTTGATGAAGTTCGAGACCTATTTCCGCGCGTGCTCATACGCCATGGTGGCGGGCGGCGTGCTGGCGCTCACGCTGGCGGGCGGCGTCGGCCCCGCGCTCGCGCTCGTCTTCGCCGGCGTGCTCGCGCTCTCGTGGAGGCTCGAATCGGCGCGCCGGCAGTTGTCGCAGCGCGCCGGCATGTTCGTGGTGCTGGCGGCCCTGCCGGTCTTCTACCTCGACTGGCGCTTGCAGACCGCCTCGCCCGACCTCGCCGGCCGGATGCTCGCCGGCGTCGCCGCGCTCGCGCACTTCACGCTCCTGCTCTCCTCGATCAAGCTCTGTCAGGTGAAGGCCGACCGCGACTGGCTCTTCCTCTACCTCATCTCCTTCTTTCAGGTCTTACTGGCCGCGGGCCTGAGCCTCAGCCCCGTCTTCCTCGCCTCGCTCGGCCTCTACGTCTTCTGCGCGCTGCTGGCCGTCGTCTGCTTCGAGCTGCGGCGCGCGCAGGGCTCGGCCCCGCCGAGCGAGAGCCGCCTGCTGGTGGCGAACGAGGCGCGGCGCTTCCGGCGCCGGCGCGCGCGAAGGCCGCCGCGCGCGCGGGCGTTGGCGCGACTGCCTGCCGCCGCGCTCTGCCTCTTCGTGCTGATCGCGGGGCTGGCGCTGCCGGTCTTCTTCCTCGCGCCGCGCGCGGGCGACAGCGCGTGGGCGATGGCCGGCGGCTCGGCCTCGACCGGCTACGTCGGCTTCTCCGACCGCGTCACGCTCGGCGAGATCGGGCGCCTGAACGAGAGCAACCAACTCGTCATGCGCGTGCGCGTCGAGGGGCCGGACGCGGCGCGACAGAAGACGCCGCGCTGGCGGGGCGTGGCGCTCGACCACTTCGACGGCCGCCGCTGGTATCAGTCCTCGAACGAGCGCCGGGCGGTGATGCCCAACGAGAGCAACCTCTTCCCGCTCGGCACCACCGAAGACCTGAACCGCCTGACCACGCAGACCTTCTTCGTCGAACCCATCGACACGCCGGTGCTCTTCGCCGCGCCGCGCGCCGTGGCGTTGCAGGGCGCGCTCGCCTACGTCCGCCGCGACCCGCAGGACGGGCTCACCTCGCGCCCGCACACGCAGGAGCGCGTCACCTACCGCGTCCACTCGGACACCTTCGAGCCGCCGGCCGAGCGCCTGCGCGCAGACCGCCGCCCCTACCCGCAGGCGCCGACGCCCAACCTGCGGCTCCCCGTCGCCAAGTACCTGCTCTGGCCCGACACCTTCGACCCGCGCGTAGCCGAACTCGCGCAACGCGTCGTCAGCGAGGCCGGGGCCACGAACCGCTACGACATGGCGCGGGCGATTGAGTCGCACCTCGGCGCGAACGCCTACGGCGGCTCGTACGGCTACTCGCTCCAGATGCGCGCCTCGGGGCCCGACCCGCTGGCCGACTTCCTCTTCAACGTTCGCTCGGGCCACTGCGAATATTTCTCGACGGCGATGGCCGTCATGCTGCGCACGCTCGGCGTCCCCACGCGCGTCGTCAACGGCTTTCAGGCCGGCGAGTACAACGGCGCGGCCGACGCCTACGTCGTCCGTCAGGCCGACGCGCACTCTTGGGTCGAGGTTTACTTCCCCGAGACTGACTCGTGGGTGACGTTCGACCCGACGCCCGTCGCGGGCCGCCCCGCGGGGACGAGCGGCGAGGGCCTCGCCGGCCAGCTGCAACGCTACGCCGACGCGCTGGAGCTGTTTTGGATTCAGTACGTCGTCACTTATGATAGGCAGGGTCAACAGACACTCGCGCGGACGATGTGGGACGGCCTCCGCGAATATCGCGCGGCGCTGGCGGGCTACGTCTCGGCCCTGCGTTCGGTGTTCGACGGGCGGAGCCTGG
>DATMVI010000137.1:0-8187 GCA_035563275.1 Pyrinomonadaceae bacterium | reverse complement strand
GGCGCGCGACGGCGCGCGGCCGGTGCGGTCGCGGCGCGTTAAGTCGCGGACCGTTCGGCCCGCCGCTCGCCGTCCTCGTGTGTCAGGAGCCAGTTGTCCCATTCCCTTAAAGCCAGTTCGACCTGCCGCGTGTGGCGCTCGCGCTTGCGCCGAAACTTCCGGCGCTCCTCTTCCGGCAAGGGTTCGAGGAGCGCGAAGGTGATGTTGACGGGCTGGTAGTTCTTCGACTCCGCGCCCGAGACGTAGCGGCAGAGCGCGCCCGTCGCCGTCTTCGAGGGCGCTTCGAGGAGCGGCCGGCCCTGCGTGAGCCGCGCGGCGTTGCGCCCCGCCAGCCACCCCGTCGCCACCGACTCGACGTAGCCCTCGACGCCGCTGATCTGCCCGGCGAAGAAGACCCGCGGGCGCTCGCGCATCTGCAAAGTCGGCGCGAGCACCCGCGGCGCGTTGATGTACGTGTTGCGGTGAATCTGCCCGAATTGCAGGAACTCGGCCTGCTCTAAGCCGGGGATGAGACGGAGCACGCGCGCCTGTTCGCCGTAACGTAGATGATTCTGGAAGCCGACGAGGTTGTAGGCGTCGGCCATCAAATTCTCCTGCCGGAGCTGCACGGCGGCGTAAGGCTCGCGGCCCGTCCGCGGGTCGGGTAAACCGACCGGCTTCATCGGCCCGTAGCGCAGCGTGTCGCGCCCGCGCCGCGCCAACTCCTCGATGGGCAGGCACGCCTCGAACCAGCGCGTCTCCTCGAAGCGCTGGAGCGGGACGCTCTTGGCGGAGACTAACGCCTCGTAAAAACGCGCGTAGTCCTCCTCGGACATCGGGCAGTTGAGGTAGTCGTCGCCGCCCTTGCCGTAGCGCGCGGCGCGGAAGGCCACCTCGGTGTTGATCGAGTCGGCCGAGACGATGGGCGAGATGGCGTCGTAGAAGTAGAGCTGGCCGTCGCCGGTCAGGCGCGCGACCTCCTCGGCCAGCGCGTCGGAGCAGAGCGGCCCGGCGGCGATGACGTTGACGGCCCCTTCGTCCACGCGCGTGGCCTCCTCGCGCACCAACTCGATGCGCGGGTGCGCGGCGACGCGCTCCGAGACGAGTTCGGCGAACCGGTGGCGGTCAACGGCGAGCGCCGCGCCCGCCGGCACGCGCGTCTCCATCGCCGCCCACATCACGACCGAGCCGCCCCGGCGCAGTTCCTCTTTGAGCAGGTACGGGGCCGTCCCCGGCTCGTCCGACTTCAGCGAGTTCGAGCAGACGATCTCGGCCAGATGCCCCGTCCGGTGCGCGGGCGTCTGCCTGACGGGCCGCATCTCGTAGAGCCGCACGCGTGCGCCCGCCTCGGCGGCCTGCCACGCGGCCTCCGCCCCGGCCAGCCCGCCCCCGATGACCACGACATCTTTCATGCGCAAGATTCTAACGCCTGACTCGGTTCGCCGCGAGTTCTCAGCTAGAGGGGTTTTTCGGCCGGCCTTTCGGCGGCCCCGCCCGGCGCGTGGAGTTGGCCTTCGTCCGTCTTCGTGGCGAAGCGCTTGTAGTCGCCGAACTCCTGCGTCTGGTTGAAGGTGATGCCGGCGAAGAGGAGGACGCGGGCCGAGGCGTTGACCTGCGAGAAGCGCGGGAGCCAGACGCCGTCTTCGAGCCGCGTCTGCTCGAAGGCGAAGGCCGCGCCCGGCTTGATCGAGGCCATCAGCCCGCCGCCGATCTTGAAGCCCTCGACGAGCCGCGCTTCGAGCCGCATCACCTGCCGGTCGACGGGGTCGACCCAGACCACGCCGGAGAGCTTCGAGGCGATGGACTCGCCGCGGGTGCGCGCGCGGAAGCCGGGGCGGGGCCGGAAGTCGAAGACGATGGCGTCGCGTTCGCGGAAACGCTCGCGGCGCGGGCTGACGAACTCGGAGGCGCGCAGGAAGGTGGCGATGCCTACGTCAACGTCGTCGTCGTCCTCCTCCGCCCCCTCCGCGCCCTGCTTCCGGCGCTTCTCGGCGCGTTTGGCGCGCTCGCGCTGACGCTTCTGCTCGGCCTCGCGCAGACGCTTCGGCCCCTCGCGCTCGGCCTTCTCCAGTTCTTCCGCGACGCGCTTCTCCTCCCGCGCCGCGCGCTCGGGCGGGAGCGGCTGCCCGTTCTCGCTGACCAGCTTCATCACCCAGCCCCAGCCCTGCACCGGGTAGACCTCGCGCACCTTGACGGTCTCCTTCTTCAGCTCGCCGCGGTCGTTCACCTCGCGCTCCGTGACCTTCTGCGTGAAGGTGTAGTCGTTGACGCGCTGGTCAACGTCGTCCTGATTGCGCGCGAGGTCGCGCAGCAGGGCCGGGATGTCGAGCGAGGCGTCGGACGGCGGCTCGAACAGCGAGTCGGCGAGGCCGGCGTTGAAGCGCACGGAGGTGAGGACGTGGGTCGCGTCTTCCCTCCCCCCGGTCTCGTGGGCGGCGCGGTGCGCGACGAGGAGGCCCTCGACCGGGCGGTAGTCCCCGTAAACGTAGGCGTCTTTGCCGGCGGCGTCGGCCGTCTTCAAAAGCAGCCTGCTCCTGACGCCGAACCAGAAGCGCTCGCGCGCGCCCTCGCGCGTCGAGAACTCGACGACGTAAGCCGGCTCGCCGTTCACCTGTTCGACGCCGACGGTGCGCGCCAGCACCTTCGACTTTTTGAAGTCCACGAGCCGGCCCGCGGCGAGCAGCGCCTGCAAGCGGGCCGCGTGCGACTCGCCTCCCGTGAGCGTCTCGACGGGCGAGCCGGGGCCGCCGCGCCAAGCCACGCGCGGGTTGGCGGCCGTCGTCACCTCGCCGGCCGGCGTTCGCGACTCGGCGCGGACGGAGCCGGGCGCCTTCGTCAGCACGCGGACGCGCGAGTCGCCCCCCGCCGACGTGACCTTCCACTCGTAGACGGCGTCGCGGACGGCCGCCTGCCGCTTCCTGCCGCCCGTCGCCTTCAGGTACTCGCCCACGATCTTCTCGGGCGCGGGCAGTTTCTTCGTCGCCTGCCGCGCCCCGGCCGGCGCGCATGCGAGCAGTAAGGCGACTACCGCGAGCGACGTTCTCAACAGGCTTGGCCGGGCCGGGCGCGCTGCCGCCGGGGCGTGCGAGGCTATCAGGTTTCTCATATCGTGAAGACGCGGGAGAGCGGCGGGACTGTTAACTCTGATTGAAAATCGCGACGACGAAAACGGAAGGGGGCGGGAGCACACGCTTCGACTTCCGCCGCGCCTTCCGTTCTTACGGGGCCGGGTGCGGGATTGTTTCAGGAGGGCTGGCCCTCGGTCGTCTGCGAGGCGTCGGGCGGCTGCGGCACGTCCGCGTCCATCGCCGCCGCCGACTCCTCCTCGGCCTCCAGCTCGTGCTCCTCGTTATCCCTCGCCGGGTCTCCCGACGCGCCCTCTCTCTGTTCGACTTCCGCCATGCTCGATTCTCCTTCGACGTTAATCGGCGGCGTTAACTTGCGACCCGCCCGCTACCGCTCGCCGCTCTGTTCCTCACGGTGCCGGCTCGCCGACGCCCGCGCTCCGCTCAGCGTTTAGCGCCGACCCTTGCCTCCCGTCCCGGCCGCGCCGCGCTTCTTGGCGCCGCCTTTCGCGCCGGCTTTCTTCGCGCTCCCTTTCTTCGCGCCGCCCTTCCCGGCCGCGCCTTTCGCGCCGGTTCTCTTCGCCGCGCCCTTGCCGGCCGCGCCCTTCTTCGTCGCGCCGCCCTTCTTCGCGGCGCTCTTTTTCGCCGCGCCCTTCGCGCCCTTCTTCGCGGGCGAGCGCTTGAGCGACATCTTGGCGGCGTCCTTCGACTGGGCCCGGCCGCCCTTCTTCGCGGCCGCCTTCCTGCCCGCCCCGGCCTGCGCCGCCTCGCGCCCGCGGCGGCGCTGCACGCGCTCGCGCACCTCCTCGGTCAACTGCTCGATGCGCGCGGCCACGTTCTGCGGCGCGTTCGGCTCGGCCGCCCCGCGCAAGCCCTCGCCCCCGTGCGGCTGGTCTTGCTGGAGGTGCTCCTCCATCTGGCCCTTGTTCAGCTCCAGCTCGTACTCGTTCAAGAACCCGCCGCGAATCTTGTATTGATCCTGAACTTCCGCTTTGTCCTTCGGCATTGTTCCTCCCCGTCCTCCTCCGCGGAGTCGCCCCGCTTGACACCGCGCGCGGCGACTTCGTATATTTTTCCTGCTCGCGCCACCTTAGCTCAGTTGGTAGAGCAGTCGATTCGTAATCGACAGGTCTGGAGTTCGAGTCTCCAAGGTGGCTTCCGAAATTGTTGCCGTATAGCTGTTGCCACAGTTATACGGCAATTTACTTTTTGCCTCAATCCTCAGCCAGCCACTTCTTATAACCGAACTGCTGAATCGTGTGCTTCTGGTGATGGTTGGCGCACAGCACGCGACACTTGGCGACCTCCTCCTGAATGCTTTTTAAGCCCCATGCGCTGTGCGCCATGGTGCTGATGTGCCCCACCTTCTGCCGCGGGTCCAAGTGGTCGAAGACGAGCATGTCCGGGTCGTTCACCGCGCAGCCCTCCCACTCGCACTGTTTTGTTCTGAGATAGTTGTAGAGCCACCTCACGTTTCTCAACGCATACTCCCGATTACGGTCGTAGTTGCGGCGCGGGTTTCTCCGATTGTGCTCCCGATCAATAACCTTTTTGCAGGAGCGGCAATAAGATTGCACCCCGCCCCTTCTCGGCGCGCTTCTGTGAAATTCGCTGGTGTCTTTAACCAGATGGCACCGGCAGCAACGCTTCGACACGCCGGTCTTCGCGACGATGCGGACTTTCGCCATCGCTCGGCTACCTCGCTCGGTTGAAGTCGGTGGGTGGCGGGAACTATACGCCGGGGGGGCGGCCGGCGGCAAAACAGGCCGGCGGGGTGCTCCCGTCGTTGACCCCCTCCGGTGCGTGCCATACAATTCCGCGCGCCGCCCGTAGTCGCCCGCGACCGCGGCGGCCGAAGAACCCGCGATGGCCCCCCGTCAACCCTCCTTCGTCGCCCGCCTGCTGCGACGCCACTACCGCCTGCTGGCCGCGGCGCTCTCGCTCGCGGCGCTGGCCGGCGTCGCGCTCCTGATGCTGCCCCTGCGCGAGCGCGACGGCCGCTTCGACAAGAACCCTTACGGCCTGCTCACGACGCTGGAGAACCGCGCGCTCGACCTCCTCTTCCAACTGCGCGACGCGCGCCGGCCCGCCGAACGCGGCCGCGGGCTCCGCGAGCCGATCACCATCGTCGAGGTTGACGAGCGCTCGATCCGCGCCTCGCAGGTGCGCTTGCAGAAGTGGCCGCGCGACTGGTACGCGCGCCTCATCGAGAGCGCGCGCGACGGCGGCGCGAAGGCCGTCGGCCTCGACGTGTACCTGAGCGAGAAGGGCGGCGACTACCCCGAGGAGGAGCCGGCCGGGGGCGCGCCGCCCGACCGCGAGCGCGACGCCGACCGCGCGCTCGCCGACGCCGTCTACAACACCGAGAACATCGTCCTCGTGCAGAAGCTCGAAGCCGGCGGCGTCCCGGCCATCGTCCCGCACCCGATGTTCGCGGAGGGCGCGACCGCCGTCGCCTTCGCCGACTTCCCCTTCGACGGCGATCAGGCCGTCCGCTCCGCGCAGCTCGTCGTCACCCCGCCCGGCGGCGAGCCCCAGATGAGCTTCGCCGCCGCGCTCGCGCAGCTCTACGCGGGCGAGACGCTGGAGCCTGAAGGCGAGCGCGGCGTCCGCCTCGGCCCGCGCCGGTTCTCTTTGCGCAACGACCACACGCTGCAAATAGACTTCCGCGGGCGCACGCCGTCCTTCGCGCGCGTCTCGGCCGCCGACATCCTCTTTAACGCGGACGCGCGGCTGCCCGAAGACATCTTCCGCGACCGCGTCGTCATCATCGGCGCGACCAACAACGACGCGCCCGACCTCTTCCTGACGCCCTTCTACGAACCGCTCGCGCTCGCGCGCCTCTTCGACCCGAGCCTGCCACCCGTGCCGGCGCGGATGCCCGGCGTCGAGGTTCACGCCAACACCGTCGCCACGCTGCTCGTCGGGCGCGCCCTCGCGCGCCCGGCTTACTGGCGGCAGGTCGCCTTCGTCGCCGCGGCGCTCGCGCTCGTCGCGCTGTCGGTCTTCGCGCTGCGCGCGCTCTTCGGCTTCGCGCTGGTGGCGGGCGTGGCCGTCGCGCTGCCGGCCGTCTCGGCGTGGGCCTTCGAGGCGCGCGGTCTGATTCTGCCGCTGGCGAGCGCGTGGGTCGGCGTCGCGGCGCTGGCCCCGCTCGGGCTGCTGCTCAGGCAGGCGCGCGAGCGCGTGCTGCGCGAGGAGAAGGAGGCCGAGCGCGCGCAGATCATGGACATCTTCTCGCGCTGCGTCTCGCAGGAGGTGGCCGAGGAGCTGTGGCAGAAGCGCGACCGCGTCGAACTCGGCGGCGAGGCGCGCGTCGTCACCGTCGTCTTCACGGACATCCGCAACTTCACGACGCTGACCGAGGCCGCCGCGTCCTCGAAGGAGGTCGTCGCGTGGCTCAACGACTACTTCAGCCGGATGCACGAGGTCGTCTGCCTGCACGGCGGCCACATCAACAAGTTCATCGGCGACGGGCTGATGATCGTCTTCGGCGCGCCCGTCGACCGGGGCGAGCGCGAGGAGGCGCGCGCGGCCGTCGAGTGCGGCCTGCGGATGCTCGAAGAGGTCGAGAACCTGAACCGCGAGTGGGAGGGGACGGGCCGCCCGCACCTCGCCATCGGCGTCGGCGTCCACACGGGCGAGGCGACGTGCGGCGTGGTGGGCGCGCCGGGGCGGCTCGAATACACGGTGATCGGCGACACGGTCAACCTCGCCGCCCGCCTCGAATCGACGACCAAAGAGGCCGGCGTCTCGCTCCTCGCCAGCCACACGACGGCCGAACGGCTCGGCCCCGAGTACGAGACCGAGGCGCTCGGCGACGTGAAGGTTAAAGGCAAGACGGAGAGCACGTCGGTCTTCACCGTCCGCCGCCGCGCGGCCGAGACGGGGGCCGCGGCCCCGGCCGCGGTCGGTTGACGGGCGCCGCGCCGTTGATATTTCTACCGAACGGCCCGAACTTTTTTCGCATCGCAGGGACTGCGGAGCGTTCTATTCTCGCGTTAGAGCTTTGGGGAGTAATCCGGAAAGGGGTTCAGCCACCATGTTGAAAGTGTCCGCCCTGCTCGTCTTCGCCTTCGCGCTGGTCTCGCCGGCCGCCGCGCGGCAGCCCGGCCGGCAGCCTCAGAAGCCACAGCCGCAGCAGGCCCAGCGCCCGCCCAAGAAGAAGCTTCAGGCCAGCGCCAACTTCGCGCAGTACGCGGGGCGCGACGCCTCGAACCGCCTCATCGCCGGCGGCGCGACGCGCGACCTTTTGAGCGAGGCCGAGCGGCACAACCGCGAGGGGCGCGAGAGCTACGAGGCCGGCCGCTACGCCGACTCGGTCGCCTCCTTCCGCAAGCTGACCGAACTGCGGCCCGACAGCGCCGTGGCCTTCTACAGCCTCGGCGTCGCGCACGAGGGCGCGGGGCAGGCGAAGGAGGCCGTCTCCGCCTACCGCAAGGCCGCCGAGCTGACGAACGACACCGCGCTCAAGGCCGTCTCGCTCTACAACCTCGGCAACGTCCACGCCGCCGCGGGCGAGCCGGGCGAGGCCGCCGCGGCCTACCGCAAGGTCATCGAGCTGGCCCCGCGCGAGTCGGTCGCGCACTACAACCTCGGCCTCGCCCTCGCGGCCGCAGACCAACTGACCGAGGCCGTCGCCGCCTTCAGGCAGGCGGTCGCGCTCAAGCCCGACTTCGCCGACGCGCACTTCAACCTCGGCATCACGCACGGCCGCCTCGAACAACTCCCGGAGGCCGCGGCCGCCTTCCGCGAGGCCGTCCGCCTCAAGCCCGACCACGCCGACGCCCACTACAACCTCGGCCTCGTCCACCTCGCCCTCGAAGACGCGGACGCGGCCGCGGCCGAGATGGCCGCGCTGCAAAAACTCAACCCCGAACTCGCCGCCAAACTCAGGAGCCTCAGCCAATGAGACCAAGCCTTCTCGCCCTCTCCGTCATCGTCGTCGCTTTGAGCGCGGCCGGCGCGGCGCGCGCCTCGCTGCCGCAGGCCGCCGCCGCGAAGTCGCGCATCACGACCGCCTCGGGCGTGCGCGTCCGCAGCGAGCCGCGGACGGCGGCGGCGGAGGTCGGGCGGCTGCCTCTGGGAGTCGTCGTGCGCGAGCTGGAGCGGTCGGCGCAGAAGGAGCGCGTCGGCGAGGCCGAGG
>DATMVI010000136.1:0-5411 GCA_035563275.1 Pyrinomonadaceae bacterium | reverse complement strand
GCGGTGGCGGGAGGCGTGGCGGCGGCGGTGGGCCGGATAACAGCGGGCCGGATAACAGCGGGCCGGTTGACGACGGCCCGAAGCCGCGCCGCGGCGGGGAGACCGCCGCGACTAAGGCCGGGCGCGAGGCGCACAAGGCGTACAACCCCGGCCCGACCTACGATACGAAATACACCCTCCCGAGCGGGAAACGGCCCGACGCCGTCGATTTCGAGAATAAGATCGTCAGGGAGTTGAAGCCGAACAACCCCCGGGCCATCAGGCGCGGCGAGAGGCAGGTCGAGGGCTACCGGCAGGAGTTGGAACAGGTGTTCGGCCCCGGGTGGACGAGCTACGTCGACACCTATTAGCGCGACGAATGAAAACCGAAAAGCCCATCAAGCGCCTTGAGGCCGAGTTCACCGCGATACTCAAGCCGCTGGGTTTCAGCAAAAGGGGAAAGCACTGGGCGCGCGCGACGGCCCAGTGCTTCTGCCTCGTGAACCTTCAGAAGTCGGACTTCGGCGACCAGTTTTACGTGAACCTCGGGGCCTTCGTGAAGCAACTGGACCCGCAGGCGACGGCCCCGCTGGAGCACCATTGTCATTACCGCATCCGGCTGACGCGCGTCGTGCCGGACAGGGCCGCCCTCGAACGTTGCCTCGATTTTGAAAACGAGGTCGGCGAAGAGGAGCGATTCAAAACCATCAACTCGGCGCTCCGCGATTACGGCGTCGGGTGGCTCAAGTCTGTCGAGACTCTCGAAGGCATCCGGGAGAGGTTGATTAAGGGCGCTGATAAGGGCGCCGCCGTCACCCTTAGCCTGAAAACACTGCTGGGCGTGGCCTGAGGCGTCAGCCAACAAACTTCCCCGTCTCACGCCGGGCGCCGGAACCCACCGGCCGGGCGCGTCCGGGTTCGGCAATCCCGCAGTGTTTCGGGAGCGAAGCTAGCCGCGCCCGTTCGAGCGGGCGGACGCCTCGTCGAGCAACTCCCCCACCCGCGCCGTGACCGTCGCCGGGAGCCCGACCTTCAGCGGCCCGCCGACCGTCTCGAACAACTCGCGGCCCCACCTCCACGACTCCCGATAGGCGGCGCACAACTCGCCCGGCCGCGCCCCCGCCGCGCAGGTCAGGTACCGCTCATAGGCGGCGGCCGAGAGGTCATGCTCCAGAGCGCGCGAAGGGGTCGGCCAGTGGTCGGTCGCGCCCTCGGAGAGGCGAACCAGCTTGAGCAGGTTCTCGTGGGCCTTGCTCAGCAAAGCCCACGCGCGCGCGAACTCGCCGCGGCTCAGGAGGTTCGCGCCGAAGAGCATCAGGTTGAGGAGGTTCAGACAGAGCCCCTCGACGAGCGCCGCGCCGCCGCGCGCGGGCGGCCCGCCCACGAGCGCGGCGGCGTAGCGTGACAACTCGCCCGTCCGGTCTAACACGACGGCCGCGTCGAGCGAGGGGAACCACCCGGAGCCCCGCCAGCTTTCGACGACCGCCACCTCCGAGGCGCGCATGAAATGGAATTCGCCGCGCACGCCGTTCTCGAACAGTGCCGTGTGGTGGCCGAAGTCGTCGGGGAAGTAGGCCGCCACGGGGCTCGCCGAGTCGAGCCACGCGCGCTGCCCGAATCCGTCGAAGGCTTCGTCACGGATGAGGACGGCGAACTCGATGTCGGAGAAGGCGTCCGCCTCGCCCGTCGCGAACGAGCCGTACATCAGCGCGCCCACCACGCGCTCGTCACCGCGGCAGACCTCCCGGAGACGCGCGATCACCCGCCGCTGAAGCATGACCATCCTCCCCTAGTTGAGAAGAGCAGACGCGCGCCGGCCGCGCCGGTTCGTCCACGGTCGTGTCGCGGCGGCGCCGGGAGAGCCTCGTCAGCCCCCGGCGGGGTCTGCCACCCTCACTGAGACTGAAGGTTAACGCCCTGATAAGAGGGGCTCATGTAGACCAGCGAGCTGCCGCAGGGGGTCTGGACTGTCACCGTGGCGTCGAGGTACATGCTCGCCGAGGTGCCGAGGCTCGCGATGTTGCCGTTGAAAGTCCCGTAGTAGTCCACGCCGTAGCCCGGCAGGATCGTCGTGCTCAAGGTGCCGTTGGCCGTGTCGAAGGTGTTCCCGTTCAGCGTGATGTAGGCGCGCCTTGAGTTGATCGCCCACGTGCCGTTCTGAGACGGGTAGCACTGGGTGGGCCTGTAAGGCGGAACCGGGTAGGTGGCGAACCCCTGAATCCGCCAGCCGTAAAACACCTGAACCTGATTGGGCGCGACCTGCCTGAGTTGGACGGCGACGCCCCAAGACATCAGCCAGTTACTCTCGTTACCGAGCGTGACCGGCACCCGGTAGCCGGCGTTGCCGGAGAGCGTCTGCGCGTGCGCGCCGACGGAGGCGAAGAGGGTGAAACAGACCGGAAGGATTAGCCGTCTGAGAGTGCGGTTGAGTTTCATGTGACCTCCCTGACCCGAAGTTGTGAGTGGTGCGTGGCGACGGGCGCGCGCCCCCGGCGGGACGGCATCTCCGTCGGCAGCATTCGTGAGGGCAGGATGATATGGCGCTCAGGAATTTGCCGTCAAGGTTCGACACGGCACGGGACTGGAAGTGTCGCGGCTGGAGACGGCGTGCGGTAAATCCGAATGCCGGGCGAGCGCCGGGCGCAGGTCAGTGACGACATGACTTTGCGCGGTAAGGAGGTCGCCCCGGCCGACGACACCTTACCGCGCTTCGGACTCTCTTTACTGATGCCTAACTGGCGTTAAATACATTCGCCGCCGAACCGGCGCGGCGCCGGAAGTGTCGCGCGTCTCATCTGGCGGCCGAGAGCGACTGTTCGGCCAGTCGGGTGTACTTGATGGCCGCCCGCCAGTTGACCGAGACGGCGTAGCCGACCTGCTCCGGGTCGCGCCCGAAGTCTCTCAAAGGGTCGGGCCCGAAGTCGTCGGCCGACACCACCATGCTCTGCGAGCGCCGCACCTTCCGGAACCAGAACAGCCCGTCGCCGTAGCTGCGCCACGCGCCCCGCAGCGAGTAGAAGGCCGGGCTGCGCGGCATCCACCTGAGCAGCGCCCCGGCGCGCGCCAGCGCCTCGGCGAGTTGAGCGTCGAGCCTCTCGGGGCTCACTTTCGAGAGGGCGCGGCGCTCCTGATAGTCCGCGAGGGAAGTGGGAAGCTCGACGGCCGCTTCGAGCGGCCTCAACTCCTCGACGACGCGCGCGGCGATCAGCAGGTCGTTCGCCCGCGCCGCCTTCATCTCGGCGAGGGCGCCCGCGCTCGCCGCGTCGCCCGCGCCCCTGTAAGCCCTGACGGCGGCCCCGGCCCAAGCGGCGTGCAGCCGCGCCTTCGAGAGGAGCAGTTCGAGCGACGTGCCGCCACGCAGGCCCCGGCACAGCGGCAGGTAGATGTCGCGCCGTTCGCCCTCGCAGTCGGCCGCCGCCTCGGCCGCGGCGGGCCACGCCCGGCCCACCTCCGCGTACAGGAAGACGGCCGTGTCGAGGTCTGTCTTCAGGTCGCTCGGGCGCAAGTCGGCGACGGTGACGAACAGCCCCGGGTAGAGTTTACGCGTGTGCGAGCGGAACCCGGCCGCGTCCGGGCGCGCCGCGCCGGCGTCATCCAGCAGGCGGAGCTTCGCCAGAACCTGCTCGGCCCTGCGGACATCCTTTTCGCGCAAAGCCTGCGACGCGTCGGCGTCCGCCGCGCCTTTGGCCTGCGCCGCGAGCGCCAGCCCGCACAGCCACAGCGCGCACAGCGCCGCGCGGCCGGCGGCGGCCGCCCCGCGCCCCCTCCTCTTGCCGCTCACGGCGTTAGGCGGCAACACGGTCAAACCTCTCGCCGACCAGCACCGTCGTGGTCTCGTGAACGCGGGCAAGGTCGGCGCGCGTCAACTTCAAAAGGGCGAGGCGATCCGGGGTGAGAGAGGGCAGGGTCGGCACCTCGGTCGAGTCGTTCGCCCGCGCCACGGCGTCGGCGGTGTGGAGCAGGAGCGCGGCCGGATCGTTGACGTGATCGATGTCGTGGTGAGTCTGGACGGCGAAGGCCAGCGCGGGCGGCACCCGGCATGCGTCGAGTATCCACTGCCCGACTTGGGCGTGATCGACGCCGAACGCGGCCACCTCGCGCTCGACCCGGAAGGGGTGGCCAAGCCAGAAGATTCTCTCCGCCTGTTCGGGGAAGAGCGAGCGCAGCATCGCCTCGCCGAGGTCGTGCAGCAGGCCCGCGGTGTAGGCCTCGTCCGGGTCGAGCGTGCCGGTTTTCTCCGCGAGGAGCATCGCCGCCGTCGCGCAGCGCAGCGAGTGGTCGCGCAGGACTTCCGCGTCGTAGTTGATTCTCGCGCACGGCTCGGCCCGGCCGATGAGGTCGCGCAGCGCCTCCGCGCCGAGACGCGCGCAGGCCGCGTACAGGCTCGCCGTCGCCGCGCCGCCCTCGTTGGCCGCGCGCAGGACGGCGGCGGCGAGCGCCGGCTCGCACTCCACCACGCGCACCAACTCTTCCTCGGGGAGTCGCCGCAGGTCGGCCGGCGGCTTGACGCTGAGGAACCGGAACCCGAAGTCGCCCTGCGCGATGTGCGAGCGGATTTGCGCCAACGCCCCGAGGCCGCAGAACGCCTCGACGACCTCCGGGTCGAAGCTCGTCCCCGACCCCTTCGACAGTTGCTCGACCGCCGCCTCGTGGCTGAGCGCGGCGCGGAAGGGGCGCGGGCTGGTCATCGCGTCGTAGGCGTCGGCCACACGGATTACGCGCGCGGCGATGGGTATCTGCTCGCCGGCCAGCCCCGCCGGGTAGCCGCCCCCGTCGTAGTCTTCGTGGTGGTGACGCACGGCGACGGCCACCTCCTCCTCCAGCTCGGGTATCTCGGCCAGCAGCCGCGCGCCGCCCTCGGCGTGAAGGCGGACGGCGGCGCGTTCCTCGTCCGTGAGGGCGGCGGGCTTGAGCAGGACGGCGTCGGGCGTGCTGATTTTGCCGATGTCGTGCATGAGGGCGGCCAGCGAAATATGTTTGAGCAGCTCGACGCTCAGGCGCATCCGGCGGCCGACGGCGACGGCGTAGCTGCTGACGCGCCGCGAGTGGCCGTAGGAGTAGCTGTCTTTCGCCTCCAGCGTGTCGGCGATGGCGCGGATGACCCCGCGCGTCGTCGCTTCCAACTGGAGGGAGAGTCGCCTGTTCGCCTCCTCCATCTCGTGGCGCGAGCGGTTCACCTCGTAGTGTTCGAGGGCGCGCGCGGCCGTGAGCCGGAGGTCGTCGTTGTCCCACGGCTTGGTCAGGTAGCGGTAGACCTGCCCGCAGTTGATGGCCTCGACGAGCGCCTCCACGTCGGTGTAGCCGGTCAGCACGATGCGCACCATGTGCGGGCGCAGCGGGGCCGTGCGCTTGAGCAGCTCGATGCCGGTCATGCCGGGCATCCGCTGGTCGGTGACGAGCAGCGCCACGTCGTGCTGCTCCAAGAGGCGCAG
>DATMVI010000135.1:0-3024 GCA_035563275.1 Pyrinomonadaceae bacterium | reverse complement strand
CGTCGCGCACCGCCGCCAGCCGCTCGTCCACGACGACGGCCGCCCTGCCCCCGGCCGGCGCCCTCCGCTTCTTGCCCGCGCGCGCCTCGGCGGGAACCGAGAGGCACGCCGCGAGCGCGGCCAGCGCCGCAAAGAAGATGTGCGGCCGGCAGACGAGGCCCGGCCGGCGCGGGGCGCAGACGCCCTTCCAGCGGTAAGGCATAGCTCACCCTCCATTATTCAGTCCGCGAACTGCGTGGGGTTTGAGACCGCCGGAGGGTAGCCGGGCGGCGCCGTGGTGGGTTCCGAGTTTAGCGAGGCGCGCGGCGGCGCGGGTTGGCGGCGAGCAGCGCTTCGAGTTGGGAGCGCGCGGGGGCCGTCGCGGCGCGCGCGGGCAGTCCCGCGTGGTGGAAGTGCGTGATGGCGATGGCGAGCGCGTCGGAGGCGTCGAAGGGCGCGGGCGGCTCGGCGAGCGCGAGCAGCACGCGCACCATCTCCTGCACCTGATGCTTCTCGGCCGCGCCGTAGCCGACGACCGTCTGCTTGACGAGCCGCGGCGCGTACTCGGCGATCCCGACGCCGGCCCGCTCGGCCGCGACGAGCACCACGCCGCGCACCTGCCCGAGTTTGAGGGCCGTCTTGGCGTTGGCGGCGAAGAACGCCTCCTCGACGGCGCAGACCTCGGGGCTGAACCGCGCGATCAACTCTTCGACGCCGTCGCTGATCTTCAACAGCCGCGCCGCGAAACGCTCGCGCGGGCTGGCCTTCACCGTCCCGAACCCGACGAGCCGGTAGCGGCGCGCCGTCCCCTCGACCACGCCCCACCCCGTCGTCTCGCTGCCCGGATCGATCCCTAAAACTCGCACGCCCCTTTATACCTCAGACCCGGCCGTCGGCGACAGGCAAAAAAAGTCCGCCCCGAAGGTTCGGCCCCGGCGGCGAGTTTTTTTGCCGCGGGCGGCGGTCATCAACGCACCGCCGGGGACGACGAAGATGCTTGACGGCGGCGGCGGCCGTCGTTCATTCTAGGCGCTGCTCCGAAACGTGCCGGCGTCGAGAGTTGCCGGCGGCGGCCTTCGAGGCGGTCTCGAAGGTCGAGAGAGAAGGGACGGTTCGCCATGCGACGCTGTCATAACGACGAGGAGTGCGGCGGCTTTTGAGCGCAGCAGCAAGCGGCGCAGGGGTTATCCTTCGGAGACGGGCGTGAAACGCGGCATGAGAATCGTCGGGGGCGAAAAAGAGTTGGTCGAAAAGCTCGGCAGGAACGACTTATGCCCGTGCGGCTCCAAGCGCCGCTTTCAAACGGTGCTGCCTGCCTAAAGGCCGATTTCGAGGGAACGCTCCGGAACTACTACTTTCAGGACTTGAAATCGACGCACGGCGGGCGCTTTTAAACGGAGCACCCGCCGTGCTTCTTCTTGCCCAAGAGACTATGAGCGAATGACTGTTCACGTATGCTTCTGACGATCACGAACACACACCCGCCGGCGACCGACCTCGGTCACCTGCTGCGCAAGAGCCCTTACCGCGCGCAGTCCTTCCCGCTCTCCTTCGGGCAGGCGCACGTCTTCTACCCCGAGGCCCGGCCCGAGCGCTGCACGGCGGCGCTGCTGCTCGACGTTGACCCGGTCGGGCTGGTGCGTAACCGCCGCGGCCCCTCGGGCGAGGGGCGCACGCTGGAGCAGTACGTCAACGACCGCCCCTACGTCGCCTCCTCGTTCCTGAGCGTGGCGCTGGCGCGCGTCTTCGGCAGCGCCATGTCGGGCGCGAGCAAAGGCCACGACGAGTTGGCCGAGGCGGCGCTGCCGCTCGAAGCCCGCCTCTCTGTGCTCCCCTGCCGCGGCGGCGAAGAGTTTTTGCGGCGACTGTTCGAGCCGCTCGGCTACGAGGTGTCGGCGCGGCCGCACGGCTTGGACGAGAGCTTCCCCGAGTGGGGCGCAAGCCCGTACTTCACCGTCACGCTCTCGGCGCGCGTGCGGCTGCGCGAGCTGCTCACGCACCTCTACGTGCTCGTGCCCGTCCTCGACAACGAGAAGCATTACTGGGTCGGCGACGAGGAGGTGGAGAAGCTTCTGCGGCGAGGCGAGGGCTGGCTCGCCGCGCACCCCGAGCGCGAGGCCATCGCGCGCCGCTACCTCAAGCACCGGCGCAGCCTCGCCGACGAAGCCCTCGCCCGGCTCGTCGCCGAAGAGGTTCCCGACCCCGAAGCCTCCGGCGCGGCCCACGACGAGGAGGAAGAGCGGGTCGAGCGCCCGCTCAGTCTCAACGAGCGGAGGCTGAGCGCCGTCGTCGCCGCGCTCAGGGGCGCGGGGGCGCGCCGCGTCATTGACCTCGGCTGCGGCGAGGGGCGGCTGCTCAAAGCGCTCCTCGAAGACCGGAGCTTCGACGAGATCGTCGGCGTGGACGTTTCGCACCGCGCGCTGGAGCTCGCGGCCGACCGCCTGCGGCTGGAGCGCCTGCCGCCGCAGGCGCGCGGGCGGCTGAGGCTGATGCAGGGCTCTCTGACCTACCGCGACAAGCGGCTCGCCGGCTTCGACGCCGCGGCCGTCGTCGAGGTCGTCGAGCACTTGGACGGGGCGCGCCTACCCGCCTTCGAGCGGGCGCTCTTCGAGTTCGCGCGGCCGAAGACCGTCGTGCTGACGACGCCCAACGCCGAATACAACGTGATGTTCGGGGGGCTGCCGGCGGGCCGCTTCCGCCACAAGGATCACCGCTTCGAGTGGACGCGCGCCGAGTTCCGCGCGTGGGCCGGGGCGGTCGCCGAAAGGCACGGCTACGCGGCCCGCTTCCTCCCCGTCGGCGACGAAGACCCGCGCGTCGGCGCGCCCACGCAGATGGGGGTGTTCACGCTTGTCTGAAGAATACCGCTTCAACCCGCACCTGATCGTCCCCGTGGGGAGGCAGGTGGTCAGGCTCGCCGAGGTGAGGGGGCGGGCCGGGGGGCGCGCGTGACCGCGCGGCGCGGTCGGTCCCGCGGGGCCATTGGTCGAGTACGACCTGTACCACCACGTCATCTACCGCTGCGTCGTCGGCAGCCGCGCCTAC